>CAYWUD010000474.1:0-1939 GCA_964461355.1 uncultured Pseudomonadales bacterium
CCACATCCAGGTCGGTCAGGGTTGCAGCCAGCGCACTCCAGGAACTGCCTGCCAGAATTGCTGCCAGCACTGCGGCGCTGGGCTTGTTCATTGTTTTCATTTTCATGGTTGGCCACCAGAAATTGAGAAGATCCCAAGTATGTTCAGTCTCGACGGGCAGAACGCATCAATCTTTCAGGCTGAGGGTACGGGGCCGCTCAACCCAGGAATCCTTGCCGCTGGGCACGATTTCGATCAACTGAATTTCCCCTTCCGAAATCGCAACGATGCGACCATGATTGCGTCCGATATAGTCACCGACTTTGATCGGATGCACGCCACCAGCGCCACTGACCAGACCGAAAAAGCCCTTTTGGTTGCTCAAGGTACCAACCATGGTAAAGCTTTCCATGCTGAAGCCCTCGAGGTACTCCTTGACACGACTTTCATCAGGCCGAACCTTGCTGCCCGCAACCGTTTTCTCAGTCACTTCAACCTTGATCGGACGTTCAAAAGGACTGCGCATCCCGGCAGCACTGTAGGTAAAGGCTTCATAGGGCGTAAAGGCAGGCAGCGGCACGATCTTGCCCTTGGGCTCGGCCCGGACCTGATCCATATATTCCTGCAGATCGGAAAATTCGCTTTGCGCACAGCCGGCCAGCATCAGAACCCCCGCAGAGGCAACCAACAAAGAGGTTATCCGCTTCATCGTTCACCTCCTTGATCCTTGTAGCGATAGGTCTTGGCCAGAATATCGAGTGTCAGCGCTTCACTGCCCTGAGGCGTGATCGAAAAGTCATGCAGCGTCACAATCCGAGGCAGACTCGCCACCCCGGAAACAAAAGTAGCAAGATCATGATACGAGCCAGAAGCCACGATCTTGATAGGCAATTCGATATAGAACTCCTGGGCACGCTCTGGCTGCAGGCTGATCGAGTTAAAATTCAGCCCTGAACCACGACCGATCAATGTAATATCATCCAGAAGGCCAGGCACTTCAGTTTCACCCGGAAGCTGCTTGAGCAGCGCGCTGAACGAAACCTCCATCTCTTCAAGCTGTTTCTCGTAGGCTTCAAGGTTGGCCGCTTCAAACGCCTTTTTGCGGAACTGCTCCTTCAGCGTCTGTTCTTTCTGCTGCTCGGTTTCATACACACTAAGCAATTCAGAAACGTGGAAATGCCAGCCGGCAAACAGCAGCGCTGCCAGCAGCAGGACACAGCTGATAATCTTGACCGGCAACGGCCAGGAGCCGAGATTCTCGAGATCAAGCTCACTGAGATCCATTTCATTCATTTTCTGCAAGGATTCGGACAAGCTCATTGTTGCGCCTCCTTACGTTTGGGCATCACCTGCTTGACCCCCATATCAAATCCGCTGGCTTTCTCGCTCATAGGGTCCTGAACAGCCTTGACCGCCGACAGACTCGGCTCGTCAAACCACTCGGACTCGTCAAAACGACGCATCAGATCCGAAACCCGGTTGTTTGACTCAGCAACCCCAGTCAGCTGAAGACTACCACCAACATACTGGGCACGACTGAAGTAGACGCCATCCGGCACAGCTCGAGCCAGTTCATCGAAAACACGCACGATCACCGGACGATTACCCTGCAGATCCTGAATAACCTTCATCCGTTCGAGCATCTGCTGTTTGCGTTTTTTCAGCTCGGCAATCTTCTTGATCTTGGCATTCAGCGTATTGATTTCCTTTTGTACAAAAGCGTTGCGATCACGCTGATGATCAATGGCGGCATTCATCGCCGTGTCTGCAGCAAATAGTGCGACTCCGGCAAGGACCACAACGCCGCCAAGAGCAACCAGGAAATTTTTCTTGCGTTCAGCCCTGAGCTCTTCGCGCCAGGGCAACAGGTTGATTTTCGCCATCAGTCAAAGCTCCTCATCGCCAGGCCACAGGCGATCATCAACGCCGGAGCATCGTTACTCAGCGCCGCAGCATTCAC
>CAYWUD010000475.1:0-1936 GCA_964461355.1 uncultured Pseudomonadales bacterium
TGGTCAGGCTGTCGTTCAGGCGTCGGTGAGTCTGTTGTACCAGCTGGCTGAAACTGTCTTCGCGGCAGCTGCGTACCAGCGTCTTGGTCTGCTGCTCGATCAGACGGCGGCTCGGGCGAAGAGCAATCAGCTGCTTCTGATAACGCAGCAGTTCACTTTCGGTCAGGCGCCCGAGTGAATGTGCCAGCCCTTCCTGATCGATCGGGTTGTGTTCAAATTCGCGCCGTTGCTGTTCGAAGCGTTCCAGCTGAAGCTGCAGTTGTTGGCCACACTGGTGCAGCAGCTGTGCCAGAGGGCGTACCACCTGCTCTTCGAGCAGTTCTTCCTGATGGCCGATCAGCTCCTCGCCGAGCAGGTGTTCAAGATCGAGCAGGCCCGAGCGCTGCAGCAGGGTCGGATTCTGTTCGATTTTTGCCTTCAGCGCCTGTTTTGCCGACAGCGCGATCACCTGTCCGGTATCGAGGCCCAGCTGCTGCGCGGTGTGACGATGCTGGCGGCTGATCTGTTCGGTGGTAAAGCGTTCGCCCTGAATGTCATCCCAGAGGCTGTCGATCTTGTTCAGCAGCGCATAACGGCGGTTGGCCAGATGCTGCAGATGGCCTTCCCAGATCGACATGTCGCTGGCGGTGATACCGGTGTCGGCGCTGAGCAGGAACAGGACTGCCTGAGCGCGCGGCAGCATCGACAGAGTCAGTTCCGGCTCGCTGCCCAGCGCATTGAGGCCGGGGGTGTCCAGGATACGCAGGCCGCTTTGCAGCAGGGGGTGGCGGAAATTCACCAGCGCCTGACGCCAGGCCGGAATGATTACCAGCTCCGGGTCGCTGGGACTTCTTTCCAGTGCGCCCGGTGCAAAGCCAAGCTGTTCGGCCTTTTGCGGGGGAACCGCACGGGTGCGGGCCACTTCCTGAAAACAGTCTCTGAGGGCGTCGGGATCGTCGGGGTCCAGACGCAGTTCTTTCCAGTGCTGAGGAATACGACAGAAATCGGCAATAGAGCTGCCGCTCTGGCGTGATTCGATCGGCAGCAGACGAATGTACGGGTAGGGTGCCTTGGCGTCGTAGAAAAATTCGGTCGGGCACATGGTGGTGCGCCCGGGTTGCGACGGCAGGATGCGCGAACGGTAGCCGGAGAAAAACAACGCATTGATCAGCTCGGTCTTGCCGCGGGAGAACTCGCCGACAAAGGCCAGGGTCAGATCCTGGTGCTCGAGCAGGACCCGCAGGTTGTCGAGCTGCTGCTGCAGATCGCTGCCGAGCAGCTGATTGTTCTGCATCCAGCTGGCCAGCTGTTCGAGACTCTGCTGCAGGCCCTGCTTCCACTCATTGAAGGCGCCGATCTGTTGCGCTAACTGACCCATTGCGTAAATCCCTGCCCGGTGCGTTGAGGTTCTTGAAGTCGATAGAGGTTAAAAGATCATCAAGGTCTTGAGAATGGCCACCGGGACCAGTTTCACCATCAGCGGCATCAGCAGATAGGCCTTGATGAAGTAGATGCCGATCAACAGCACCATCACCGAGAAGTCGAGTCCGCCCATGGGCGGCAGAACACGACGGATCTTCTCCGTAACCGGTTCGGTCAGTTGCAGCAGCAGCAGCAGCCCCGGGTGGCGCGCATGCGGTGCGACCCAGCTGGCGATCGCAATGATGATCACGGCGAAGGTATACAGGTTCAGCAGCATGTAGATGAGGCCGAACAGCGCGCCAAAAAAGCTGTACTGCAGCGGAATCTGCAGCGGTGAAACACCGTACAGGCCGAGAATCAGATAGATCAGCCCCATCTGCAGCAGCAGTGCCAAGAGCAGCGCAGCGGTGTCCATACCGGCGACGCTCGGGATGACCCTGCGCAGCGGAATCAGCAGTGGGTTGGAGGCCTTGACGACCAACTGCGAGATCGGGTTGTAGAAGTCGGCACGTACCTGCTGCAGCAAGAAGCGCAG
>CAYWUD010000476.1:0-1935 GCA_964461355.1 uncultured Pseudomonadales bacterium
GCGGCGGTGAGGAGCTTTTTCATGGTGCGATTCCTGTTCAGTTGGCGGTTGGCTGTGTTGCTGTTTGATGGGGTCAGAATAAGGAGGGCGCAGTTAATTGGCTGTTAACTGTAAATCGCAATTTTTTTGTTTTTCCGTATAAAAAAATAACGCTTTGCGTTGCCTGGGCGTGACCAGGGTTAGGGGAAGTGCGCACGAACAGCGCTGTTTGTGCGGCCGAAATTTGAACAGGGTGAAGCAGGGGCTGTGCTCACCGATCCTTGGGCGGGTAGCGGTGTGTTTTTCAGTTGCGCTGGGGGAGTAACCGAGGCCGGGCTTAGGGGCCTGTCCGCAAGACGCGGAAAGCGCTTTGGGCTGAACGAAAAACAGGCCACCGGAATAGCGTTCTATCCCGGTGGCCTGTGCCTGCTGTGTTGTGGGCCGGTCAGTTCAGTTCATTCAGAATGGCCGGAATCACCTGATAGAAAATCAGGTTCGCCATTCGCGGGGTTTCGGTCTGCGGGTAGCCGCCGTTCATGGCAATCACCACGCCGCTCTCCTTTTCCATCGCCAGCACCTGACCATGGATACCGACCATCACCAGGATTTTATGGCCCTTGATGTTGAGTACGCGGTATTGATCCTGGTACCAGCCATCGGGGGCCAGAGCGGATTCTTTGCCCGCCGCCCAAGCGCTTCTGACCGCGTCGTTACCGGCCCAGAGGGCATCGAGAAAGGCTTTGGGAATCACCGGTTCGCCCAGATAGTTTTTACCGTCGTTCAGGATCAGCTGGCCGACTCGGGCGAGATCGCGGGTGCTCATATTCAGCCCGCCCGAGGCGACGAGAAAGCGGTCCGGCCCTGACATCCAGTAGGCATCCTGCTCGGCGCCCATTCGCTGCCAGATTTTTTCCTCCAGATAATCGGCCAGGGGGATGCAGGTTGCGCGCTCGACCACCAGGCCCAGCAGCTCGGTGTTCGGATCCTGGTACTGATACACCGTACCGGGGGGGTAGCGCTGCGTGTCGATCAGTTTCAGGTACGCCGAGATGCCATGCAGGCCCGAATCGTTGGGTCCGTTCCAGTTCTGCGACTGGGTCAGACGCGGATCCCAGGACATAAAGGGCGCGGTCGGGATTTCCAGACCGCTGCGCATATCGGCCACCTCCTGAATACTGACCCCCTCGAAGGCGGTGCCCTTCATTTCGGGCAGATAGTCTTCGACCTTTTTGGACATATCCAGCTTGCCTTCGCTGACTGCGATCGCCGCCAGCGTCGCGGTAAAGGACTTGGTCACTGACATATCCAGGTGGGTTGCGTGCTCATCCAGTCCGTTGAAAAAGTGCTGATATACCAGCTGATTGCCCTTAAGCACGACCAGGGCGTGGTTTTTCAGCCGGTCGCGCAGCAGGGTCAGCAGATCGTGCTCGCCGTCGGCGTCCTGCCCCTTCAGCGCGCTCAGATCCAGGGTGCGGGCTTGCGCCCACTGTTCGGGCATCAGTACCGATTTGTCGGAGCCAAGAAGCCCGCGGCTGATACGGTAGTGGGCGGTGAATTTATAGGCATGGGGAAAGCTTGCCGCCGCATACTCTCCGTTATCCCAGGTAGATTGCGGGACGCCCCGTGCGGCGGCGCTGTCGATAAATTCGGCATCGGCGGGGTGGTAGCTGGCGGCCTGAGCCTGGCAGGACAGAAACAGGATCATCGATCCGGCGCTGATCAGTGTTTTCATGTTGCGCTCCTGAACCTGTGATGGGGTTGGGCAAGTCGGGTTCGGGATGAACCCGGCGCTGTAGGTGTGCGCGGGTTGAGCGCTGCTGGTTCGGCAGCGCTCAACGATGCGGGTCAGAACTGGTACTGCACGGAGAGATAGGCCTTTTCAGTTTTATCGTTTTTGAACTTGCCTGATACGCCGCCGGGCAGAGTGCTGCCGGTTTTAAACTCATTGTTGTGTTT
>CAYWUD010000477.1:0-1923 GCA_964461355.1 uncultured Pseudomonadales bacterium
TGACTTCCTGCTCGATCGGAATCCCCACCGACTCCTGTACTACCTGCGCGTTAGCGCCGGGGTAGCTGGCGCTGACCTGAATGGTCGGCGGCGTGATCTTGGGAAATTCGGCAATCGGCAGCAGCGGAATACAGATCAGACCGGCCAGCGTGATCACGATCGAGATCACGAAGGCGAACTTTGGCCGGTTGATAAAGAAATGGCTGAACATAAGAACTCCTTATGCCTGGTGTTCGCTGAACAGCGGGTTGTGTTCGGCCATCGGTGCGCCGGCAGCGGGTTCGGCCTGGCTCTGGAACGGCATTTCGTGCGGCGTGGTGTTGACCTTGGCGCCCGGACGTACCTTCTGGATGCCTTCGACAATGACGGTTTCACCGTCTTTCAGACCTTCGGTGATCACCCAGTGGATGCCCAGACGACGACCGGTCTTGACCACCCGCGGCTCGACTTCGCTGTCGGCATTGACCACCAGCACAAAGCGGCCCCGCTGGTCTTCCTGAATGGCGACCTGAGGCACGGTCAGCATCTCTTCGGCTTCACGCGCTTCGATGATCACGGTGACGAACTGCCCCGGGCGCAGCAGCTGCTCGTTATTGGGGAATACCGCGCGCAGTTCCACGGTGCCGGTCTGCGGGTCAATGCGGTTGTTCATGAAATCGAGTGCGCCCGTCTGGTTATACAGGCTGTTGTTGGACAGGCGCAGCTTGGCTACGGCATCGATACCTTCACCCACCGTGCCCTGTTGCTGCTGGCGCTGCTGGACGTTGAGCAGGGTTTTCTCATCGATCTGGAAGTAGACGTGAATCGGATCGATGTTCACCAGGTTGACCAGGGTATCGGTGTTGGCGCTGATGAGATCACCGATACTTTTTTCGGTACGACCGATCTGACCGTCAACGGGCGCATAGATGTTGGTGTAGCTGAGGTTGAGCTCGGCACTGGCGAGGTTGGCCTCGGCAGCCTTGACGTTGGCATCGCTCTCGAGTTTACGGGCGGTCAGTTCATCCATCTGCGACTGGCTGATCACGCCCTTGCCGATCAGACGTTTGCCGCGGTTGTAGTTGAGTTCGGCGACTTCCTTGTTGGCCTGATAGCGCGCCAGCTCGGCGTTACGCTGGGTGACCACCTCCTGATAGGGCTCGGGATCGATGCGATACAGGAGATCGCCCTTGGTGACGGTCTGGCCTTCCTGGAAGAAGCGTTCGAGCAGGTGGCCGCTGACCCGTGAGCGTACCGACACATCCTCATTGGCCTGAGTGCGGCCGACAAAATCGGCGCTGGGCTTGATCTGCTGGAGCTCGGCCTTGACCACGCCAACGGTCGGGATGACAGGGGCCGGGGCTTCTTCCTTGCCGCAACCGCCCAGAAGCAGTGCGGAGCCGAGGAGTGACAATAGGGCCAGTCGGCCAAAAGGATGAGTTCCGGTCATCGGTCAGTGCTCCTTACGGAAATGCTATACAAAGTGTAAATGCGGCGATTTTTGTTGCAGCGCAATTGCTGGAAAAAGGTGGTATCTACCGGGAATAACCCGGTTACTGACGGGATTAAGACAAAGTTGAACTATTTGTCGCATTTACCTGTCAGAATGGCATCTATTCGGCAGCTGGACTGCCAAAAAGTTTACTAGTCGACAAATACTAACCGCTTTGTGCCTTGCGTTGCACCGATGTTGACGACAAGGCAAGGGCAAAACGGCTTTGATATAGTCCAGAATAACTGTAATGGCCGGATATTCCCCCTGTATCGAGAAGGTGATGAGGTTGTTAGATGAGTGACATCCTGTTGATTGACGATGACCTGGAGCTCTGTGAACTGCTGGGCGAGTACCCGCAATCGGAAGGTTTCAGTGTAACCGCAGTTCATGATGGCGAAGCAGGTGTTGAAGAGGCACTCAGCGGCCGCTACCAGCTGCTGTTGCTGGAT
>CAYWUD010000478.1:0-1913 GCA_964461355.1 uncultured Pseudomonadales bacterium
AGCAAGTGCCCTAGGTGTATCTGTGGAATACCTACTTACTGGACTTGATTCATACCCAGAAGAATTAGATAACCTTGGTGTATACACAAACCAATCAAAGGGAAACTTAATAGTGAAAAATAGTCCTCATGAGGGAATCCCCTTCTACGATGTAAGTATTGACTCTATTCAGCAGTTTCAACTCCATACGATAAAGCCACAATATTTTATCAGTTTCCCACCGCTTAAATGTTGTGACTTCTGTATACGAGCATCAGGAGACGGTCTGGAGCCTAAGATATCTCACGGAGATATTATTGCACTCCGCAGAGTTGAGGTATCACAGGTAATCTTTTCTGGAGAAATGTACGTTCTCGTAACACGTATACCTGCATACCCATGCATCCTCAGATTAGTATTTCAGGATCCTCAGAATGAAACCACTCTGATACTCCGTTCAACAAACCCTACGGATTCAGAAGGGAGTGGTATTGTTATACATAAAAGCGATATTAAAGATATGTACAAAGTCATGAGTTCAATAAGGCAGTTCTCTTCCTAACCCTAACTACCGTCCACAAATACTTGATGCCAATTGAGCCCAATCTTTTAATTTCTGAACATCCTTCTGTATAGTACTCACATCTTTTAAGATAAACTCAATATTGCAACCATGCTTATCTGCACTTTGTAGAGCCTTTTCAAAATCTTTCTTAATAGCCTCTATATCAAGGGTGCGTGAATGTGCAAAGTATGCGGGTGAAGGTTTTGAAGAGATTACATAGTCTCCATGAATTGCCTCGGCTGCTCTTTCCACATTGGCCCAAGGACTCATAGATATTTTTCGTACATTTGGGAGTTTCCGAATAATATCAATCTTTCTATCCAAAGGCTCACAGCACCCATAATACCCCAATCCAAACCGCTCATACCATCTCTTAGCATATTGAATATCAAACTCATCATGCATAGATGGTGATACGGTTGCAAATATTTGGGCAGCTCCAAAGGTCCACATATTTTTCGTGTTTCCACAGTCTAGATCATTGTGCATTTCATGACTATAGTCATACCCTGGCAACTCATTGGTATATGCACCGGTACAGTGAATAATAGGGTTTCCCACATCAAGTAATTTGTGTTTTGACAGCTCATCAATAAGTGCTAACCTACTCTCTAAAGTTCTAGCAATTATTTTATGCATAAACTCAGGCCTATCAATAAGATCCATAATACTCTCGGTAACACCGTGCCACTCTACAATTCTGTCCCATCCATGAAAATCTATAAGAGCACCACACATCTTCACCTCTAGAATATCGGCAAAAATTTCATTACAGACCTCTTCTCGCTCTCTATTCTCCTTGTCTAAAGGCTCCACCGTAGGTATTCCTATCTTACAGAGATCATCTTCAGATTTGAGTTGATCAGTAAAAGCTTGCCCATGAACCGTATCATCACTATCTTCTGCAATAGGATTATCACTGAATTGAACCTTTGCATCTAACCCAAAATTTTTTATTCTAATTGCCTTAGGAATTCTCACCTCAGGAAGAATTACTGTATCATCTTCAAAATGGGTAAACTTAAAAATGGAACGACGTAAATCTACCTCGAGCTTACGTAAAGTAGGATCTTCACATTGTGGTTGCAATAGGTCTATTCCTGTCATCTCATTCCAGGGGAGCTGATCAATCATAAACATTGGTCTAGACGGCTTTAGCCCGTTAAGAGCTTTCCAACTTACAAGTTTCTCATGTTGTAAGCTACTCTCTTCACTTTTCTCTCGTATAATACAACCTAGTTGTCTCAGAATATCAAAATCTTTTTTTCTCATAGAAAGTACTCCTTAGTAAGCTTATTATGTTTTTCGTACTTAACTAAAAGGACTTAGCCACCTCTTGAATAAATATTTTAATCTCATCTCGCACTTG
>CAYWUD010000479.1:0-1913 GCA_964461355.1 uncultured Pseudomonadales bacterium
TTAAATACTTGAATAAAATATTGTGCATTACTGTATCCCAGGTGCTCAGCTAGTTGGGATACAGAGAGATCATTTGACTTAAGGTGTAGTTGTGCTTCCTGTATTTTTGCTTTACGAATATAGGTTGTGTAGTTTTCACCAAAAATCATCTTAAAAGTTTTACTAAAGGTATCAACTCTCATATTAAACGCCGATGCCACAACTTCCTGAGAAATCTGATTACTAATATTGCTCTGAATATATTTACTAATTTTTAGCTTTAATTCTGGTTTATATGCACTTCGTTGCTTTTTGATATGTTCTACCACCTCTCTAAGAACTTCAACTAGCCACTGAGAAAACTGTTGAATAGTTTTTTGCTCTCTGAATTGGTTTCGTATATCACCATGAAAAATTTCTTGTGCATGTAATTCTAAGCTTTGCACCGTATTTACCGTTCTCGCTACCATGTCACGAAGGGTATTTTTGCAAAGGTCTATGGAGTATAGGTGGGATGTAAATGTTTCTACAGTTTTATGAATGAGTGCTTCAGCCCCTTTCAGATCAAGTGATTTTATTTGGTGTTCTAGTTTAATCATATGGTGTTTAAACTCACCAACATCTGTTCTTTCTGCAATCTGTAAACCTGTATATGTAATCACCTGCTTTTCTGGAAAAAGGTAAAAGTACTCTCTACAGAGCACCTCTTTTTTGTAGGACTCATGAATACTCGCTATTGATAGATCTACCTCTGTACCTACACAAAGAGAAAAATTACTTTCTGCAAGAGAGTATAACTGATTTTTTATTACAGTCATTAAGTTATGAAAATCAATTTTTTCTGCATACAGCATAAAGCCCTGAATCACTGTTTTTTTATCATCAAAAACAGCATGGCAGTCAGTGGTGGGATCATGTTCTAGGGCGGAAATAAGACCAAAATGAAGCTCTAAAATCTCTCTAGGGGTAAAACTTTCCTCTAAGTGAAGGGCAATGCTAAAACAGAAGCCATAGGAGGCTCCCTTGGTAATACCAGATAACTGATACTCATCATCATGGAGCGTATGTAAGTGTATATCGTGTTCAAGTATTTTTGTTATAAGATTATGTTTGATAAGTGTGTAGTTATTTTCTACAACTTTTTGAAGTGGTTTATAAGATATCTTTGCTAGAAGTATTGTAACTAAAACACCTACTATAGTAAAAATAATGGTAATAATTATAGTAAATATGGTTACTGTATTGAGAGAACCTCTTACCGAAGATAGTGGTTCTACAGATACATAGTACCAACTGTTGTATTCTGATTTTACCACGCAGATGAGTGAATCATTATAGGTGAAGCTAAATGCATCTATATACTCTCTTTTATTAGCTTCCTCCATAAGTATTTCTAAATATTCACCACTCTCAAGACGCGAATCAGTCACAAAAAAGGGTGTGTTTGTACTACTATCAAAAATACCATAGTACACACTTGAGGTTTTTTGTCTTTGAAAGTTCTTGGTAATATACGATTTATGTAATTTTACCGCAACAACACCATCAAGGTCATCCCCATACAGGGGAAGTGGTGATATGTAATACACTGCGCCATCCTCAATATACCACATAGGTTTTTTATGGGTAGTCATAAATGTACGATACCAGTTGGGTACTCTGTCTGGGTTTCGTATATCATCAGGAAAGAGTATATGTCCGTTGATAAAAAATATATTACTATGGGTTGAGTAGAGATCTATTTCATCTACCGCCGGATAAAAATCTGCAATAGCATTAATAGTACCCCCAGTAATATAAAGTTGTAATGGATACTGTTCAAACTCCTTCTCTAATGCCATTGCAGGGTATGCGTAGAGATTATTGCTATTAAAGTACAGCATAGGTATTGATAAAACTTGCTTGATTTCTGTATCTATTGTGGCCTGAACCTC
>CAYWUD010000480.1:0-1896 GCA_964461355.1 uncultured Pseudomonadales bacterium
TATGGGGATAAGCGGGCCAGTGATCGAATTGTGAAGCATATAGTTGAGTATTATAGTAGTGGGGAATATACAGTAGATGTTATTTAACTCAATAGAATTTATCTTATTTTTGCCCATTGTAGTTTTTGGGTATTTTCTGCTTCCCGCTAAAATACGGTGGGGCTGGTTGCTTGTGGCAAGCTACTTTTTCTACATGAGTTGGCAGCCAGTATACGCGCTTCTTATCTTGGTATCTACTGGGGTTACCTACGCCAGTGGATTGCTTATTTGTAAAGAAAATCAGCACCAAAATGCCACCCCCCATCAGGAAAATCCAAAATTTAATCGCAAGAAGCTGTGGGTATTTTTAAGTTTCTTTATTAATCTAAGCATACTGGTCTACTTTAAATATTACAACTTCTTTGTGGACAGCTTTCTGCGGTTCTTAGGTGTTATCAATTTTCCCTCTATAAGCATTCCATACACCCAAGTGTTGTTGCCCGTGGGTATCTCTTTTTACACCTTTCAGGCATTAAGTTACACCATGGATGTATATAAAGGTGATATACAGGCGGAGCGCCATTTTGGATACTACGCACTGTTTGTTTCATTTTTTCCACAGTTGGTTGCAGGCCCCATTGAACGATCAACCCATTTGCTTCCGCAGCTACGTAAAACACAAGTTTTTGATTACAAAAGAATGCAAAACGGGCTTATCTTAATGGGGTGGGGCTTTATTAAGAAAGTGGTTATTGCCGATAGAATTGCGGTGGTGGTTAACACGGTGTATGGCAACCCTTCAGAGTACAGTGGATTTGTCTTAATTGTGGCTTCGCTCTTTTTCTCGTTTCAAATTTATTGTGATTTCTCTGCGTATAGCGATATAGCTATTGGTGCTGCAAGAATCATGGGTATTGATCTTATGAAAAACTTTAAAACCCCATATTTTTCAAAGTCCATTGCTGAGTTTTGGCGAAGATGGCATATTTCGCTTGGTGGTTGGTTTCGAGAATATTTGTATTTTCCTTTAGGTGGCAGTAAGAAATCTATACCGAGAACCTATATAAACTTGGCGATTGTTTTTCTGGTAAGTGGATTGTGGCACGGGGCTAATTGGACCTTTCTGATTTGGGGCGGGCTACATGCGTTCTTTGAAGTTTTTGGAAAAATTACGCAACCCATGAGAATAACATTGTGCAATGCCCTTGGTCTCAATCGAGATACCGCAGGTTACAGAGCCTTTCAAACGCTTATTACCTTTGTACTGGTAAGCTTTGCGTGGATTTTCTTTCGGGCAGATTCTTTATCCGATGCAATGTATATTGTAAGGCACCTTTCTCTTGATGGTCTTATTGGGTTTCTGAAAGGTGGAGCCTTTCAATTAGGGCTGGATAAACTCGATTTCTTACTAGGTTTTTGCAGTATTATTGCGTTGCTTCTTTTAGATTATCACTCTACCCGTACCAAGCTTATTGGTGCACTACAAAAAGAAAATTTACCATTTAGGTGGATAGTGTATTACTGCATTATCTTTATTATCATATTGCTAGGTTATTACGGAGGTTACGATGAAGCGAATTTCATTTATTTCCAGTTTTAAAACCTGTATTGCCATTATTGTGTTTCTGTCAATTGGCTGGGGGATCTTCTATCTTCTAGGCGAGGTGATAATAAAAGATCCTTCTGCAGCGCAACGATGGTATGCGGTATATGATACAGAAGAAGAGTTAGATGTTGTCTTTTTTGGTAACTCTCATAGCTTTGTATCTTTTGATACAAGATTTTTAACAGAAGTTGGTATTAGCTCTATTAATGTTGGTGGATCTTCAGAAAGATTTCCTAGCACCTATTATAATGTTATGGAAGTTTTGAAATATAAAAAACCGAAACTTGTGGTTATAGAGCTTAATGCGCTGT
>CAYWUD010000481.1:0-1888 GCA_964461355.1 uncultured Pseudomonadales bacterium
CGCGGTCGACGAGAAACAGCTGCGCGAGCTGGCGATTCGTCTGCGCAAGCCGGCTGTAGCCAGCACCGAAGCCTGAGCGCTTGAGTTCAGCGACCTGCAGACGGTTTGAAGCTGTGCCGCGTTTGTGATGCCAAGCGCAGCACCTACTCAAACGATCTGCCCAACAAACCGGAGCCTGGCTCCGGTTTGTTGTATCTGGCGGTTGCTGGCGCGCGTGGTGCTGGTGCCATAACGTGTATATCTGTACAGTAGTTCCCTTTACACACTGGAGGCTCTGTGGCACTCATTCTTGGTATCGATCCCGGCTCGCGTATCACCGGGTACGGGGTGATCGAGCAGCAGGGTGCGCATTGCTACTACGTGGCCAGTGGCTGTATCCGCATTCAGGGCGATGAGCTGCCCGAGCGCCTGCAGCAGGTATACGACGGCATCACCCAGGTGATTGCGCGCTACTGTCCGCAGCAGGTCGGTATCGAGCGTGTGTTTATGGGGCGTAATGCCGATTCGGCGCTGAAACTGGGGCAGGCACGCGGCGTGGCCATCGTGGCTGCGGTCAATCAGGCGCTGCCGGTCAGCGAATATTCTGCGCGGCAGGTCAAGCAGGCGGTGGTCGGCAACGGCGGCGCCGACAAGACGCAGGTTCAGGCGATGGTGACCGAACTGCTCAAGCTGTCCGGCACGCCCCAGGCGGATGCGGCCGATGCGCTGGCCATTGCGCTCTGCCATGCCCACAGCCAGGCGAGCCTGGTGAACCTGGCCGGTATTCGCGGCATTGCCCGTGGACGCTGGCGCTAATACGAGACGGACTGATGATCGGACAACTGACCGGTATTTTGCGGGAGAAACAGGCCCCGGCGCTGCTGCTGGATGTACAGGGGGTCGGCTATGAGGTGGAGGCGCCGATGAGCACCTTCTACGCCCTGCCGGCACTCGGTGAAGAGGTGCGCCTCTTTACCCATCTGGTGGTGCGTGAGGATGCTCAGCTGTTGTATGGTTTTGCGGATCGTCAGGAGCGTCTGCTGTTTCGCACCCTGATCCGGATTTCCGGCGTCGGCCCGAAACTGGCACTGGCGATCCTGTCGAGCATCGAGGCCGATCAGTTTGCCCGCTCCGTGCAGGAGGGCGACAGTGCCGCACTGGTCAAGATCCCGGGTGTCGGCAAGAAGACTGCCGAACGTCTGCTGGTTGAACTCAAGGATCGCCTTGAAGGGTTCTGGGCACCGGTCGATCTGCTGAGTGCGCCTGCGGCTCTGCCGGTGGCCGAAAATGCGCAGCAGCAGGCCCTGCAGGATGCCGAGTCGGCGCTGGTGGCACTGGGCTACAAGGCGGCGCAGGCTGAAAAGGCGATCAAGGCGGTCAGCGCCCCCGGTCTGGGCAGCGAAGAGCTGATCCGCCGGGCCCTGCGCAGCATGCTCTAAGAGGTAATCATGATCGAAGCGGATCGGTTGATCAGCGCGGCGCCGTTGGGCGGACGTGAAGAAGTCCTGGATCGGGCGATACGGCCCCGGCGTCTGGCCGACTACGAAGGGCAGCCGCGGGTGCGCGAGCAGATGGAGATCTTTATCGAAGCCGCGCGCCGGCGCGGTGAAGCGCTCGATCACAGCCTGATCTTCGGTCCTCCCGGGCTGGGCAAGACCACGCTGGCCAATATTCTGGCCAATGAAATGGGGGTGCAGCTGCGTACGACCTCGGGGCCGGTGCTGGAGAAAGCGGGGGATCTTGCCGCGCTTTTGACCAATCTTGAAGCCAACGACATCCTCTTTATCGACGAGATTCATCGCCTGAGTCCGGTGGTCGAGGAGATTCTGTATCCGGCGATGGAAGACTATCAGCTCGATATCATGATCGGTGAAGGGCCGGCGGCGCGTTCGGTCAAGCTCGATCTGCC
>CAYWUD010000482.1:0-1886 GCA_964461355.1 uncultured Pseudomonadales bacterium
AGGTCCAGCTCGATAACGCCGAATCGGAGTTCTTTACCGTCGAGGTCGCAGGCACCAGCTATGAGCGCGGCTACCAGCACGGCGAGGCGCTGCGCAAGGTGATCCGCCCGGCGCTGCTGCGCTTTAAACACGATATGGTCGAATCGATGCTGACTCAGCTGGGCAGCGAACAGAACTGGAGCGACTACAAGCGCTTTTTCTTCGAGCACACCGGTCTGTACCAGAACGCCCTGGTACAAGCGCCTGATCTGGTCGATGAGATACGCGGTATCGCCGATGGCGCCGGAGTCGAGTTCGAGGAGCTGTTTGTCTATAACCTGAACTTTGACGAAACCTTCTGGGTGCTGGAGAAGATGACCGGCATCGATCCGTTGCTGGCGATGGAGCAGGCCGAACTGGCGCTGCCCGATGGTCACTGCTCGCACGCTTCGGTCTGGGCCGATGGTCGCGCCAGTGTCGCCTATACGCTGGACTGGACCCGCCACTTCGAAGGCACCCAGGCACTGATCAAGCACCAGATGCCCAACGGCGATCTGATCATGATGACCACCTATGCCGGCACCCTGATCGGCCACGGCGTCAATATCAGCCAGGGCTACACCTTTACCCCGCATTCCAAGTTCCAGTTGGCCCACGATGTCGACAACGGCCTGGCGCAGATCTTTATCTACCGCAAACTGATCGAGGCAGGCAGTGTGGACAAGGCAATCAAGGTGCTCAGATGGGTCAAACCTGCAGCAGGGCTTGGCTACGCCCTGACCGACCGCCACGGCACACGCACCTTTGAGGTATCCAGCAATCGGATCGAGGAATTTTCCACCGGTGAAAACTGGATGGCGATCGCCAATGTCGCCCGGGCCAACGCGGATCTCTCCAAAAGCTACCGCCAGGCACTGAACCTTGAGGGCGACATCGATATGGAGCAGCTGCCCGAGCGCTACTGGCAGCTCAACCACGACAGTGTCGAGCGCTTCGAGCTGATCAAACAGAAGATCGCCGGCAAAAAACCAGCTGAACTCAGCGCCCAGGACTGGCACCGTCTGTTCGAGCAAAAACCGCTGAACAAGGCACCGGGGGCAAAACTTGCCACCACCAACCTCTGGCATCGGGTCGAGATCGACGATCAGTACATCACTTACTGGGTCTCCCCCGGCAATCCCGGTCACCTGCCGCTGGAGGAGTACCGCTTTAAATACCGCTAATCAGTCTGCGCAGAAGAGGATACGCCGGCCCACTAGGGTCCGGCGTATCCTCTTCTGTGCGAAAAAGCGCGACAGAAAGCGTTATCCATTCATTACGAAAAAAAAATATTAGCCACAAAAGCATTAACCAGTAGTTACTCACCACCCCGTTAGTCTGGTTCCTGCCAACCCACTAACGGAGTTCCCATGAACACTCAATACCACAAGGAACTGATCAGTGCCCTGCTGGCCCTTGGCCTGCTGTGCAGCGGACCGGCCTCTGCCCGTTCCGGCACCACCAGCGATATCGGCGACCTGCTGCAGATCGCCCTGCCCGCAGCCGCGCTTGGCGCCACCTATATCCATGATGATGAAGAGGGTCGCATGCAGTATCTGCACGCCGGCGGCACCACTCTGCTGATCACCCACGGTCTTAAGCACAGCCTGGCCAAAGCACGCCCCGGCAGTGATTCACAAACCTCCTTCCCCTCCGGCCACACCGCTGCGGCGTTTTCCGGCGCCACCTTTCTCTACCGTCGTTACGGCAGCGAATGGGGCCTGCCGGCCTATGCCCTGGCAGCCTATACCGGCTACAGCCGGGTCTGGGCCGATGCCCATTACCTCGATGACGTGATCGGCGGCGCCAGCATCGCGATTCTCAGTAACCTCTACTGGACCACCCCGATCAACTCACCCCTGCAGCTG
>CAYWUD010000483.1:0-1884 GCA_964461355.1 uncultured Pseudomonadales bacterium
GTGCAGCAGTGCAGGACTGAACAGGCGCCACCATTGACCACTGGCAAGCGTCTGGGACAAGGAAAGAAAACCAGTCACCTCGTTGCCAACAAGTTCTGGCTTGAGCAGCAACAGCTCGACCGTCTGCCCTACGCGCGTGCCAAGCCCCGTCCAGAGACCAATCAGCACGCAGACCAGCAAGAAGCCGCAGCTGACCGGAAACTGCTGCAGACTCTGGCGCCAACGGTAGCCCTGTGCCGTATCGTGTGGCATCGGTGCCTCCGTGGAGAGCACCAGATCTCCGCGCTGCCAGTCCTCGAACCAGTCCCGCACGCGTTCAGCCTGCTCGGGGTGCTCAAGCCAGAGCACCTGCTGGCCCTGCTCTTCGCTGATGCGATGCACGATGCCTTGCTGCCAGAGAAACTGTGAGAACAGGCGAAGATCGAGATTCGCATCCAGTTCCAGAAAACGCTGCATTATCCCCACTCCTCGGTCAGTATCTCGTCGGCGGTCACTTCGACCGTGACAAACTTCTGCGGATCAAGCCGCTGCTCGCCATCCATGCGGTAGGCCACCAGATGGCCGCCCTTTACCGCACTGTAATCCAGGCAGGCCAGATTGTGCCGAATCAGTTCGGGCGCCCCGGTACGCCAGTAGTGGCCGAAAAAGAGCGGCGGCTCCTGCTCGCCATAACACAGCAGACGGCGCTGCTCGCTGTCGGATAACGGCCGCGCAGCTAGAGCCTCGGGCAGCGGATCGGGCTGAAACAGTACATCCTGATAGGTCTTCGGATTGCGCTGCCAGAATCCGACCCGAAAGGCGCGGCGTACCAGCCCGTCGCCACCGGTAATGCTGAATCCCTCGGGCATGCGCAGATCGAGCCCACGCGTCAGCCGCTTGAGTACCCGGGCTTCGAAACTGCGGTGGTTTGCCGACGTCTGCAGCATCGAAGCGGTCAGGCGATTTCCTCCGCTGTGCTGCTGGAAGCGCCGGATCAGCGCCTCATCCCAGCAGGCGTGCACCACACGAAAATCGCGGAATTCGAGAAAAAGCGGCAGATGCGAAAACCAGTCCAGAAAGGATGCCAGTTCGCCGGTGTGGTCGGCAAACTGCGCCTGCGTCTGGGCAATCAGGCGGCGATGGCGCGCAATATGGGGGCGCAGGTACTGCTCCGGCTCATGATCAAGCGGGGTGAAGTAGGCGAGCACGTTGTATTCGTGATTGCCCATCACCATCTGCGCATGGCCCCGGTCGACCATCGCGCGCACAAGATGCAGGGCTTCGCGGATCTTGGGTCCGCGATCGACGATGTCACCGACAAAGACCGCCTGACGCGACGGATGCGCATACACGCCCCGTTCCTGCCGGTAACCGAGCCGCTCGAGCAGGCGACAGAGACTATCGGCACAGCCATGCACGTCTCCGATCAGGTCATAGCCGGCGAATCGGCCGGGATCGGCAAAGGCCATGATCACTCTCCCAACCGGTTACCCCAACCGAGCTTGGTACGACAGACCTGGTAGAAGTTGTGATTGAGCGGGTGGATCAGTTTCAGCCGGTACGGACGCTTGCGAATAGTGATGGTGTCACCCGGCGCGGCAGCGATATCCTCCTGACCGTCACAGGAGATGTGCGGATGGGCGTCATTCAGGCTCCCGATCACCAGTTTCACCTCCGAATTGCCATCCACCACGATCGGGCGGCTGCTGAGAGTGTGCGGGTGCATCGGCGCCAGTACCAGCGCATCGAGTTTCGGATGCATGATCGGACCACCGGCCGAGAGCGCATAGGCGGTAGAGCCGGTGGGCGTGGAGATGATCAGACCATCGGAACGCTGACTGTAGACAAACCGGCCTTCGATAAAGAGCTCGAACTCGATCATCCGGGTCGCAAGCCCTGCGTGCA
>CAYWUD010000484.1:0-1879 GCA_964461355.1 uncultured Pseudomonadales bacterium
TGCGATGACCGGTGCCCGCCAGACCGTGGGTAACTGGCCGGGTGTGACCGTCGAGAAGAAGGTGGGACATTACAGCTTCGATGGCCAGGCCGTGGAGCTTGTTGACCTGCCCGGTACCTACTCTCTGGATGTGCTCGAATCCGGTGTCTCGCTTGATGAGCAGATCGCCCGTGATTACATCCTCAATCAGGATGTTGATCTGATCGTCAATATTCTCGACGGCTCCAATCTCGAGCGTAACCTCTATCTCACGCTGCAGCTGCTGGAAATGAAGCGTCCAGTGCTGGTTGCGGTGAACATGCTGGATGTGGCACGCGAAAAGGGGCTGGAAATCGATCTGGCCGCACTGGAGCAGCAGCTCGGGTGTCCGGTCATCGGTCTGATTGCCAGCCGCCGCGAAGGTATCGAGGCGCTGAAGGCTAAAATCCTGCATGCTGCAGCCGAGCGTCGGATTGCACCGCAGCCGGTGCGTTATCCGGAACTGATCGAGCAGGCGCTCGATGAGCTGGCCCAGGATCTGGTGGCCGACGGCGAAGACGGCCGCTGGCGTGCCCTGAAACTGATCGAGGGCGACAGTGCGTTGCTGGCCGAGCTGTCTGCTTCCGACGCGCGTCGCCTGAGCGATCTGCAGCAGCGTCTGCAGGTCGAACTGGGCGAGGATCTGGATATCATTCTGGCGGACTGTCGTTACAGCCTGATCGCCAGCAGTGCCCAGCAGGTGGTCAAGCGGGTGCGTGAAGTGCCCGAAACTCTGACCGACAAGATCGATCGCGTGGTGCTGAACCGCCTGGCGGGTATTCCGATCTTCCTCGGCATCATGTACCTGATGTTCATGTTCACCATCCATGTGGGCAGCGCCTTTATTGATTTCTTCGATATTCTGGTCGGCACCGTGCTGGTCGATGGCCTGGGCCATCTGATGAGCGCCATCGGTTCGCCGGACTGGCTGACCACCATCATTGCCAATGGCCTGGGCGGTGGTATCCAGACCGTCGCCACCTTTATTCCGGTGATCGCCTGTCTGTTCCTGTTCATGTCGGCACTGGAAGACTCCGGTTACATGGCGCGCGCGGCCTTTGTCATGGATCGCCTGATGCGCGCTCTGGGCCTGCCGGGTAAATCCTTCGTGGCGATGCTGGTCGGCTTTGGCTGTAACGTACCGTCCATGATGGCTGCGCGGACGCTGGAAAACCCGCGTGATCGCTACCTGACTATTGCCATGGCGCCCTTTATGTCCTGCGGTGCGCGTCTGCCGGTGTATGCCCTGTTTGCCGTGGCGTTCTTCCCGAGCAACGGTCAGAACGTAGTGTTTGCCCTGTACCTGATCGGTATTCTGGCGGCGGTGGCGACCGGCCTGATTCTGCGTCGTACGTTGCTGCCGGGTCAGCTGACCCCCTTTGTGATGGAACTGCCGGCCTACCATGTGCCGACCGTGCGTGGCGTCCTGATCCGTACCTGGGACCGCCTGAAGGGCTTTATCATCCGTGCCGGTAAGGCGATCGCTCTGGTGGTGATGGTGCTGAACGTACTGAACTCCCTGGGTACCGATGGCAGCTTCGGCAACGACAATACCGAAAACTCCGTGCTGACCAGCATCGGCAAGGGCATTACACCGATCTTCGCACCCATGGGTGTGCAGGAAGACAACTGGCCGGCAACCGTGGGTATCTTTACCGGTATCTTCGCCAAGGAAGCCGTTGTGGGTACCCTGGATGCGCTCTACACCAGCATGGGTGACGAGGCCGAGGCCGGCGAAGAAGAAGCTTTCGATTTCTGGGGCGGTATTGGCGAGGCCTTTGCCACCATTCCGGAAAACCTTTCCGGTATCGCGGATGCTCTGGGCGATCCGCTGGGCCTGAACGTGGGCGAAGTGGCCGAT
>CAYWUD010000485.1:0-1573 GCA_964461355.1 uncultured Pseudomonadales bacterium
AGAACTTTATGTAGCAAATCCATGGAATTCGAATAGAGTATTAATTAACTTGCCCGAAATACTATGTAGATACTTTGAATTAGAGGGGCATACTAATAAGTTGGATTTTTTATTGAGGGCAGATGTTGATGAAATACAACAATATTTTATTCAAGAATCAATAGAATTTCCAGCGGAGTGGATTGTTACAAATCAACAAACACATGAAAATAATATACAACCAGATTCTAATGATTATTATGAGAGTTCGGAACCAGATTTTGATAAAAAGAATTATATAGAAAATCTAATACCAAGAGCTGTAGAAAATGTAATAAACCACTTATCCAATCTATCTGAATATGATTGTTCAGATGCTAATGTAATTGGAGAAAAAAGTGTTATTGGTGGAATTAAGAAGAATGGCAATGAAATTACTGTCGTAGCTAGACCTTCAGACAATGAAAAAATACGCCTATTTTATGAATCAGAGTTTGATATTCTTGAATATGCTGATGCAGAACTTTGGTACGAGGATGGCAGAACACCTCCAAGGCAATTTACCTTTGGTCAACTTTTGAAAATGCAAGGTACAAATAAAATTCCACTTAAAAAGGTTAAATTTAAAGACATTCAGGCATCCAATCCAAAATCAGAGATTTTAGAGTTCAATGCAGTTCCCTATTCGCGAGAAAAAACAGCACAAATTATTGCATCTTTTGCAAATACCGAGGGTGGAACATTAATTTTTGGAATTAAGGAACGATCAAAAGCAGAGAATGAAATTGTAGGATTAAGTACAGATTTCAATGTTATTGACATAACAAACAAAGCAATCTCAATGCTTTCTCCTACACCTGATGTTAATTTTGATTGGATTAAAAAGGGTGATGAATTAGTATTCGTTATTGAAACAGAGAAAGCTAGTGAGGAGATATTTTTTAATAATCAAAAATTTATCCGACAATCGTCTTTTACAGTGTTAGAAAATAACGAAGTAAAAAGAACAAGTTCAATTATAAACAAATCACCATTCAAAAGGACAATAGCTATCATTATATCTATAGAAAATTATTTTCCAAAGCAAAGAAATCAAATACCACCAGTAAAGTATGCTAATAACGATGCTGAAAAATTCAAAGAAATGCTGTTGAATAAACTAAGTATAGATGAAAAAGATATCATACTTCTAGAAAATGATAAAGCTATAAAAACTGAAATTGAAGATGTTATTAAATATCAAATGTTTTCAATAACTGAAGATGATAGACTGATATTTTATTATGTAGGGCATGGATTTCATGATGGAATGACTAATTATATTTCAACTTATGATATGAGCAAAACAGATATATCGAACACTGCAATTTCATTGAGAAAGCTATTACTTGATCCTTTAAAAAAATCTAAATGTAAAAATGCACTGATTTTTATTGATGCTTGTGCTCAAAGTTTTGTAGATGAATATTCTAGAAGTACTATTTCTAATATTGATGATGAAGAATTAATTATTTTTTCAAAGGAGTTTCCTTATTATTCATTATTTTTATCGTGTCAAGATGGAGAAAGTTCCTATTCATGTGATATACTTAAA
>CAYWUD010000485.1:1583-1878 GCA_964461355.1 uncultured Pseudomonadales bacterium
TTATTTGACTAAATCAATAAATGAATCGGCAGATGAAGTGATTCTTAACGATCAATATGTTACCGATAGAAAGTTGGGTGATTACTTATCTCACAAGGTGTCTCAATATGCTAAAAGTAAATATAATTGGGATCAAAACCCTAAGACAATACTTGATTCGTGTTATGAGAATGTGATAACTGAAATTAAATAATATTTGTTGGATACAAACGTGAGATTATTAAATAGGAACTATAGGATTTGTAGGTTTTTTCGAGAAAAATACCTATCCGCCAAGGAACCACCAGCTACCGAC
>CAYWUD010000486.1:0-1873 GCA_964461355.1 uncultured Pseudomonadales bacterium
CCGGTGCCGGCGCCGATCCCCGCTGCGACGGTCCAGACATTTTCAGTCACATCCATGCTCGAAATGGCACTGAGGCTCAGGCTGTCGACACGGCTGCTCCCCTGGCCCACCTGCGCATGCTCACCCAGGTAGGCCTCGGTGCTGCCGCCGACATTGATCTCGCCCACTGCAGCACCTGCGGCAATAGAACCTACGGTCACGCCTTTGGCCTGAACTTCCAGGTCACGATCGGCGCTGGCGGCAATAGACACATCATCGGCCTTGAGGATCTGAACACCGTTGGCATCGCTGCTGCCGTGATCGGTGAAGGCGCGCTGACTGCTGTTATCGGTAATCATCGCCACCTGGGCACCGAGGCCGACCATCCCGGCGGCGCCGCCATAGGCGTAGACATCGCTGGTATTGCTGAAGGTCGCGCTGATGCTGACCTCATCGCGGGTTGCCAGGGTCGCGCTGTTATCGACAAAGGCAGTGGTTTCACTGCTGATATCGGCAATCGCCACCGCGCCACCCACACCTGCCACTCCGCCGATCGCAGCGGCCCCTGCAACCTGCTCAAGGGTCAGGGTTTCGGTGGCACTGACGATGATATCGCCACCGCTGTAGCTGATGCCCGCCTCAAGGTTGGCGCCACTGCCGACATAGGCACTGATACCACTGATCGCTACGCTGCCATCCATATCCACGGTAAACAGGCTGCTGTCGGCACGGGCCTGCAGGGCATTACCGGTATCGTCATCGTTCATCTCATCGGGCGCCGAGCCGTCAAAGACGCCATCGATCGAGCCCTGGGCCGGAGTCGCACTGCTGGCACTGTCACCACTGATGGCGCTGCCCAGACTGAAGACCGAAACCGCACCGGCAATACCGAAGCTACCGGCAGCAGCACCGGCCACCACCATGGAATCCACCAGGCGTGAGCCCTCGGCACGCACCTTGATATGACGATCCGCCAGCACCTGGGTATCGCTACCGATATAGCCGCTGACCGCATTATTGAGGGTGATCACCTCCACCGAGCCGCCGGCAGCGGCTCCGGCGACAGCGGCCACACCGACAAAGGCATCGCCCTGATTGATCCGGGTATCATTATCGGCATCGACCAGCAGATCCAGGCCGGTGGTAATAAAACTATCGACACCTGAGTAACTGGACACATAGGCCTGGGTGGTCGATTCGGTCTCGATCACCGATACCGCACCGGCAAGAGAGCCCACACCCACGGCGGCCGTACCGACGATCACATCCACCTGCTCCCAGGAGTTGGCGTCGATATCAACGGAATGCCCCGCCACCAGACTGGCCCCCTCGACAAAGGCTGAGGTCGTGCCCTCCAGTAGCGCGACGGAGACGGAACCGCCCGCACCGACCAGACCCGCGCCGATGGCGCCATCGAACAGATTGAAGTCGAGGTTGCTGCCGGCATCGACATCGATGCCGGTACTGCTGTCGACGGTGGCACGACGAATATAGGACTCGGTTTTCGACGTAGAACGGATCGCCGAAGCAGCTCCTGCTACACCGGCATACAAGCCTGCACCGACACCGACCTGATAGCTGGCCACGGTTTCCGTCGAGAAGGCCAAGACATCCAGATCACCGGCGTAGATCCGGTCCAGATCGGAGCTGCTGTCATTATCATCGATATAGGCGCGGGTCTTATTGTCGATCAGGATGGTGTCGATCGAAGCACCGATCCCGGCAGCCCCAAGGCCCACGCCGATACCGCCACCACCGCTGGTGATATCGGTCATTGAGCGCGCCAGTACGCGCAGATCGCTGCGGCTGGCGTCGCTGTTGATCGCCGCATCATCGATGTAGGCGGCGGTATCGGTCGACACCAGGGTCACCTGTACATTGGCGCCGAGGCCAA
>CAYWUD010000487.1:0-1872 GCA_964461355.1 uncultured Pseudomonadales bacterium
GAAAGGCTTTTAAATTTTGTACTCCTAGTAATCGCTTAAGTCTCTGCTCTGAATCAGCCACATCAAACTGCCATGGGGGCATTTTATTTATAAGAACCCCATCTCTGCCAGAGAGAATTGAATTCACCATCTCCTCATCTTCTAGGAGTGATTGATCAACAAGAAGCTCTCTAGGTGATGTTCTTAGGAGCTCTCTTCTGATTCCTTCCCCATGGGAGTCCCATGGAAATGGACTTACCGTAAAATCTCCCGTTGATATATCAATATATGCGTAGGATACTGTTGTATGTTCTCTAGAGATAGCCGCAATATAATTATGTTTACTACTATCTAGGAGATCCTCCTCGGTCACTGTTCCTGGAGTAATCACCTCAACAACTTCCCGCTGTACTATTTTACCCATAGCTGGTGCTGTTACTTGTTCACAAATGGCAATTTTTTTCCCGTGTTGTAAAAGCCTTGCTACGTAGTTCTGTTTTGCGTGGTATGGTATTCCGCACATAGGAATACCATTACGCTCGGTAAGTGTAAGATGAAGTAAGGAACTCACCTCTTCGGCTTGTTCAAAAAACATTTCATAAAAATCACCAAGCCGAAAGAAGAGTATGGCATCAGCATACTCTTCTTTTATTGCTCGGTACTGTTGTATCATTGGGGTGTCTTGTGTTCCCATACTACTAATAACCTTTACCTTTCTAAAGAGCCATGTTAATGGTAAGGGTGAAATCAATACCAGATGCTGGATTTTCTGGGTTGTAGAAAATACCACCAGGCTTCCATTGGAACTCTCCATTGGGGTAACTAAATCCTTTTGAAAAGTAGAATCCAAAGGGAAAAGAAGGAATAACTAATCGTACACCAGCACCAAAGCTAAAGCGGAAATCATCTATTCCCAATGTTAAAATGTCTGATCTGTTAGTAAGAAATCCTGTACCACTAAAGAAAAAATCTGCCCAAATAATATTCTGAGCTAGAGGCATTGTAAGTTCTATTGAGTTGTCCCATACAACTTCCAAGCCTCCAATAGGTGCCCATCCTCTAGCCATACTCATTCCATCAACAAGAAGTTTCTCATCTGGAGTAGCTGCTATTCCTGTTATCCACTCTCCATTATTTCTGTACATCTGATTAAGCATAATAGTAAAGTTAGTTTTTAATACAAGTACTAAATGGAAGAATGAAGACCTATCAACATCACTCTGAATAGAGAGTAATGGAATATACGCTTGCCCTACAGTTTGGCTTTTTAGGTAGTGTGAAATACCTCCTAAAATACCTCCAGCGTAGGATGTTGTTTGAGCTACATAACCACCCTTGACTGGATTGAAAATATAGTTTCTTGTATCCCAAGCAACACGGTTCCATAACACATTCTTAAATTTCCAGCTATGTAGGTTGTCTCGTACTGTAGGAATATACGGTCTATACATGGTATCATCATAGGTAATATAACGAAGTGTATTATCAATTCCTCCCATTAAAGAGAACCTACCAAGCTTTGTGTGCCAAGTATACCCTAGGCTATTACTAAGTGATATTTCCCAGCTATTGTATGTCATAAGATTATCAGTGGGTACGCCTAGTCCTGCATCAATAGCTGCTTGATACTCCTCCCAACTATTATATGGATCTGGTGCTGCAGCTCCATTGTTATACTCATCTTCTGTAAAAATAACTCCCTCTCTATCTTGATAGATTCCAGAGCTTATTCCATGGGATACAGAAATACTAGAGTTATACCCTAACCTTCTGTTAAACAACCAGTTATCTGAGAATGAAAAGCTAAACCGCTGTAATGCGGCAGAGAGGTCAAGTGCTGCAGAAAGGCTTTGTCCTCTACCTGCAAGGTTTGTTTCTCCAAAGTTAATTTGA
>CAYWUD010000488.1:0-1868 GCA_964461355.1 uncultured Pseudomonadales bacterium
CAGCAGATAACTCATCCTCAAAGATAAATAGCTTACCAGTATAAACATCACCACGCTGAGCTTGATCCATACCGCCTAAATCACAATCAGTACCATTACCGATTGCATAAAACGATTTAGGTTCTAGGCCTCGAACACGATAACCAACTAGTTCACCCTCTCGTCTCTGAGGATAGAAATGTGAAATAACAGTCTCACCATCTTCTGGGGAAAGACCAGCTCGGAAGCCGAACCTCTCACAGGTAGCTTGTGATAAGCCACGAGATCTGTATTCTACAATAGGCAACTCTAGAGCTTCCTCTAAAACTGCCTGTAATTCTTCAGGACTAAGCTCTTTCCGTTCACGACGTAAGTTTTCATAGTCCTGTTTGTTAGATGAGTTAATAGAAATGTAATGACCACAACGATTACAATGACACCACTCGTCACCATTCTCGTTGTTTTTCCAGTGAACTAAATGGTTACCGGATGAGTCTTTACCCATTTCACGGCACTTCGGACATGCCGAATCACCTAAAACTTCTTTTGATCCATAATTTGCCATTTTAAATCTGTCCTTAGATTCTGACTTTAATTATTAGTAGCTTAAAGTTTGACCCTCACGAGTCACAAACTCCACCACTTCCATTACAACGTGATTATATCCTGTTTCACGTGTAAGTGATGCTGCGTAATTAGAAGCTGAACGTCTTGTGTTGAAGACGTAATCAAGAGGTCCATTACCAACTGCTGATGCTAATGTGTTTTGTGGTTGACGGTTTGCATTTAGATTAGATGGCTGAACCATCCAAAAAGCATTAGGTCTCCACAGTTTAATCTTATCAGCACTGATTCGTAAAGGCGCAGCTTCTTCATTGTAATCAATATAAGCTAAGATGTTACCATTAGCTCCTTTTGTAAAACCTCGAAGTTTACCACGAGTGCCATAAGATAGCAGGTTTTCATCATCGACTACAACCTCTTGACCTTTAATCAAGCATTCTACATTTCCCTGTACGAAATTTACAATGCACTGGTCTAGGATACCTTGGTTTACATTAGGTACTCGATCTTGACGATTGATAACAGAACCGTTTCCACCAACGCTGTAGCGATACAATTCAGGAGAATCCACTTTTATCAGAACTCGTCTAGAGAAACGAGTTTGATTAGCTAAGCTATTGATAAAAGCAGTAGGAGCTGTAGCGAGGTAAGCACCCTCTGCCATACAAATACCGCCACCAATCATT
The DNA here is from genome assembly GCA_964461355.1 of uncultured Pseudomonadales bacterium. Classification (GTDB taxonomy): domain Bacteria; phylum Pseudomonadota; class Gammaproteobacteria; order Pseudomonadales; family CAYWUD01; genus CAYWUD01. The sequence continues at coordinate 1,230 of CAYWUD010000488.1, forward strand.
GGGATTGGAGTATCTTTTTTAAGTCTTACAAGAGCATTAAACATCTATTAATCCTTTTATTTTAAATTAAATAACTTTGTACATTTTAATTTCTTTAGTAACAGGTTTTACTTCAAACTCACCAAGTGAATCTGGAGACATTGTGATTGTACCCCATCCAGGGACATTTACAGTTACACGCTCAAGACTATTACGAAGTCCTTCAAGCTCATCAGTATCTTGGAAGCGTTTATCAACAACCTCAACCTCTTTACCAAAAGATTTTAAAGATTTCTTAGTGACTTTAGCTTTGATTGTTTTTCGTAAAACAACCTCTTCAACATCATACACTAAGAACTCTTCAGTGATATCGTTAGTATGTTTCTTAATTACTTCATTAAATAAAGCATTCTCTTCCTTAGCCTTTTCTAGAAGCCCTTTATTTGGATAATTCCATTCAGAAACTACACGTTCTCGATGACTCAGCGTATACTCTCGAGTTACAGCATCATACTTATAAAACTTAGAGCCATACGCTGCGATATCACTTAGATAGAAACCAAAATCAAAAATAGCACACTTATCAGCTTCAATAATACGAATAGCTTTCGCATAATGGCTGAGATAATCTTGAATAACTTCAGGTCGGGTGCGGTACGT
>CAYWUD010000489.1:0-1863 GCA_964461355.1 uncultured Pseudomonadales bacterium
GATCTTCACGGTCGATATAGGGCGGCAACGGCATATGGCCGATCCGGTGCAGCAGATCGAGCACCGAATCGGCGCCGGTCAGGCGCAGATGAAAGAGCGCGTGTTCACGACCGACCACTTCGCACTCGGCACGCTCGTCGCCAAGGTAGATCAGCGTACCGGGCTTGGGGGACTTGGAGCAGCGTACATGGGCCAGCAGTTCCTGAGTACCGAGGATACGCTCGACCAGAATTTCCAGCTTGCCGCCGGAGGCCTTGGCGCCAAAGGCGCGTGCCGGCATCACCCGGGTATCGTTGAGCACCAACAGATCGCCGGGTTCGAGCAGCTGATCCAGCTCGGCAAACACCCGGTGCTCGAGCGTTTCCCGATTGCCGTCGACACACATCAGCCGGCTGGCAGAGCGTTCGGCCATCGGAAAGCGTGCGATCAGCTCATCGGGCAGTTCGAAATCAAAATCACTGACTTGCATCGGAGTTATCTCGCGGACAACGGCTGGAGCACTCCGGTGGGACGCTGGGCACAGAGCCCTGCGATAAGGATACCGGCTGTACCGACCGGCCATTATCGAAATTCATACGATTTAGGCAGGCCCTGACGGGCAGGGCGACACGCAGATCAGGCTGCGCGGGTTGAGGCGCGCACTATACAAGAATCCCCGACAGGGCGCCATGTACGCATAATGCGCAACAGCGTAGCTTTAACCCGCGCTTGTCCACTAGAATTGGCCGCCTGAGCCAAGGAAAACGCGCATGAACATCGAAACCAAATGGTTGGAGGACTTTCTGAGTCTGGCCAACACCCGCAGCTTCTCGAAATCCGCGGAAGAACGCCATGTGACCCAGCCCGCCTTCAGCCGCCGGATTCGCAACCTGGAACAGGCGGTGGGCTCCAACCTGGTCGATCGCTCCAGCACACCGGTACAGCTGACCCCCCAAGGCCAGGTGCTGCGCAACAGTGCACGCAACCTGATGCAGCAGCTCAACGACACCCTGGCCCAGATTCGCGGTCTTTCGCCCTATACCGAGCCGAGTGTCGACTTTGCCGCGGCGCACTCCCTGGCCCAGAACCTGTATCCGTTACTGGTGCGCCGCCTGCATCAGGAGCTGGGCGAATTTGCCACCCGTCTGCTGGCGGTCAACGTCGATGAAGGGGTGCAGACCCTGAAAGAGGGCGGCTGCGATTTCCTGCTCGGTTTCTGTACGCCGAAACTGGCGCCGGCCAAGTTCGCCAGCCTCACCTTCAGCCGTACCCGCATGATCCCGGTTTCGGCGGTCGATGAGGCCGGCAAGGCGGTCTTCCCGCTGCCGGGCAACGAATACGAACCGGTGCCCTATCTGGCCTACAGCAGCGACGCCTATCTCGGCCGCCAGATGACCACCTTCCTGCAGCAGCATCCGCCCGGCTTTTTGCACCTGCGCAAGGTGTTTGAAACCTCGATGGCCGAGAACCTGAAAATGATGGCGCTGCAGAAGATGGGGGTGGCCTGGCTGCCGGCCTTCTGCGTCGAACAGGAGCTGGCCCGTGGCGAGCTGGTTCAGGTCGGCGAGGTCAAGCACTGCCTGCCGCTGGAGGTCTATCTCTACCGCAACAAGACCAGCACGCGGGCCGGTGTCGAAAAGATCTGGGCACAGCTGGAGCGCTGGCATGAGAACAATTCGGTGATCATGCCCGGCTAGATAACGACTTGGCTGCGCGAATATTGACGCCTACCGCGCGCCTGTTATACTGCGCAGCACTTCGGTACTCGAGCCTGTTGGCAGAGTGGTGGAATTGGTAGACACGACGGATTCAAAATCCGTTGCCTTCGGGCGTGAGGGTTCGAGTCCCTCCTCTGCTACCAACAACCTTGGCCCGAACACGAAG
>CAYWUD010000490.1:0-1851 GCA_964461355.1 uncultured Pseudomonadales bacterium
CACCTAACTCTTTTGCAAGGGTAAGAAACCTTTGGGAAATCTCCGACTCATACTCCTGGTAAGGGAGTTTTTGTTCAATGGCACCTTGCAGTGCGTATAACAAGTCAGTAACTTTTGTATCCTCAGCTGTTCGCTTACCTGGGGCAGAAACAACAATATACCTACGAGAACTATCCTGCTGAATAATATCTTTTACCTTTTTTATCTGGCCACTGTCAGCTAAAGATGATCCTCCAAATTTACAAACCTTCATACACTCCTCCCTTTCTGTTTCTATTGATGGAATCATACAGTTTCCTGATAAGGGTGTCAAACCCTTAGTAGAGCATATAAAGAAGTACTACATATCACCTAAGACTTTACTGGGTGCACTCACAGCCTCTTCAAAAAATTGATACCACCTACTCTCTTTGGCAATTCTGAGCATTTGATACCCCTGTACAGAAGAGTACAACTGAAATCTATTGAAATCATAAGGGAAGTTGAACGAGAGCCCATTGAGAGGCATTTCTTCTTGAGCACCAAACCGACCCAGTGCTTCGTGCGAAATAATAGCCCGATCCAAAGCCTCAAGCAGGTCATGAATAAGAGTGTTCAGTGAATCTTCTAGAATATTTGATTTTTTCAACTCTGTAAAAAAATCTATCATATCTGCATACTCATATTGAGTACTGTCAGAGCTGGAAGTATGCTCTTTGCGTATTGTATATATCTCTTGCTTCTTACCCTTAGGTAAACGCAACAGCTCATCAACAACTTGGGTAAACAGTGGTATAACATCACTCTCTAGAAGATCAAGGGATAAGGCTCCATAATTTGTATTCCAAGGGGTATTTACATAAAAGTTAAAAAAGTTCTCTACCACATAAGCTCCCACTTCATCCAAGCTTGCAGATGGGTAGTTATTCAGATATTGAAGTAGATTAGCATACTGATTTCCTCTTGCAGGGGTAAGAGTTTGAGATCCAGTTAAAACATGGGCAACACGAGAAAGTTCCCAACCTATTTCAAACATCTGCATTAAACAGGCATCCATGTTAAGAATATCAATCTTACCTGCTCCCCTTGCAGGAGTAAGGGCTTCAGCAATCTCATCGGTGAGTAACATATTCCAGTATTTCGAACTTGATTCATCAATCCCAATACCCCGAGAATCGATACCCCTAGGAAGAACTCCTGTTCCGTGGTTCCAAATAGTAAGGAAAGTTCTTTTTGCAGGATATTTTGCCTGACTATAGTCTACAAAATTTGATAGGGTTTGAGGATCTGACATATCCAACTCACCATAATCTCTCAAAAGCTCCGATACAATATTCCCTGAATTTTTACTATCTTTTTTTATTCTATAGAGCCTTGTTGTAGACCAATCTCCATTGGAGGCATCATAATTTGCAGAGCGGTCAAAAAGAACAAGTACATTTACTTTGGAGGTAGATCCAATAATCTCCATTTCGTTTATGTCTGCTATGCCATAGGGTTCTAAATTATTATCCGCAGCCATATATACCAAAAAATTCCACTCAAACTCACCTGATATGGGTATATCAATTACAGGAGGAGGGTTTCCCGTAGGACAACTAACAGTAAGAGATAGAAACATAAGCAGTGTAAGCAGACCGTATTTCATACGTTCAGTATGATTTATGAAGTGTGAAAAGTCAATCTTAAAAGAGAAGTTTTACCAGTTTATCAAACATACTCAGTACAGTGTTCTTTAAAAATGTTTTTAGAAGTTGCCGTAAGAGATATTTTCTCTATTTCTTGTAACATAAGAGATATTAAGGTATATTATAGGTAATGATTGATATGAAGCAGAGCTTAGCTCTTAGGCAGAAGCAAAAATTAACGCCT
>CAYWUD010000491.1:0-1842 GCA_964461355.1 uncultured Pseudomonadales bacterium
CTTGCCGAGTACAGCGCCGGCTCGGCGCTGGGCGATACTGCTCTGGCGGGACACGGCATTGTTGTACTGGAAACGCTGCTCGAGCAGAAAATGTCCGCCGATCGCGTCCTGGTGGAACGGTACGAGGCGCTGCAGCCCCTGTTGCAGGAGCAGCGCGATCAGACGCTGCGTGTACGGTCGCTGGAACATGCACGCCAGCAGTGGGCCCTTAATGTTCAGCATGGGCAGGCCACTCTGCAGCAGGCCGAAGCCCATTGTGGCCGCCTGGATGCCGAGCGCCGGCGCCTGGGCACGGAAGAGCAGGTGTTGATAACCCGCTGGCAGGATTCTCTGGCCGCATTTGCCGATCTCGATGTGCCCGATCACGCTGCGGCCGCTGCCTGGCTCGAGGAGCGCCGTAACGAGCTGGCGCTCTGGCAGGAGGCCGCCCGGAACCTGACCCTGCTGGATCAGGAGGAAACCGAACTCAGGCAGCACGCGCGTCAGCTTGAGGCGGATTGCGCCCGTGTCCAGACGGCAGAGCAGGCACTCCAGGATGTACTGGCCGCACTCGAACGCCAGCTGCTCGAACTGGGCCAGGAGCGCCTGGCGCTTTTTCCCGAGGGCGATCTTGCGGCGGCGCAGCGCACCTTGAACCTTCTAGTCACGGACCTCGAAACGCAGGTCAGCGCACTTCGGGCCGAGCGCGAGCAGCATCTGCAGCAGCTTGATCAGCTGCGCGGTGCGCAGGGCCCGCTAAGCGAGCAGCTCAAGGCGCTTGTGGCACAGCAAAGCCGGGTGCAGAGCGAAGGGCGAGCTCTGCTCGATTCAAGCCCTTTTGACTCAGTCGCCGCCGCTCATGCTGCGGCCCTTGCGGCCGAGGAGATTGCGGCCCTCAGTGCGACGCGTGCGCGCTTGCACGAACAGACACTGCAGCGCGAGGCCGAACTGACCCGCGTGCGCGGTGAAGGTACTCGTCTTGATGCTGCAGCGCCTGAACTGCGCACCTCTGAAGAGGTTGCTGCGCTCAGCCAACAGCTGTGCGAAGTGCGTGAGCAGCTCGAGCTCAATCAGCAGCAACGCGGCGCTCTGGAGCAGACGCTCAATAGCGATCGCGCGCGGCGCGAGCGGCAAACGCGGCTGCTCGCCCGGTTTGCACAGCAACAGAGCGCTGCAGAGATCTGGCAGCACCTCAATGATCTGATCGGATCGAAAAAGGGTGATCTGTTCCGCCGCTTTGCCCAGGGACTGACGCTCGAGCATCTGGTCTATCTGGCCAATCGGCAGCTCGATCGGCTACATCCGCGCTACCGTCTGCAACGCAGAGGTGATGAGGAGCTCGGCCTTGCCGTGGTCGACACCTGGCAGGCTGACAGCCTGCGCGATACCCGGACCCTGTCGGGCGGCGAGAGTTTTCTGGTCAGTCTGGCACTTGCTCTGGCGCTTTCGGAACTGGTCAGTCACCGCACCCGAATCGATTCGCTGTTTCTCGACGAGGGCTTTGGCACCCTGGACGCCGAAACCCTTGAGGTTGCGCTCGATGCCCTCGATCACCTGAATGCCAGCGGGCGCATGATCGGCGTTATTTCCCATGTCGAGGCCATGAAGGAGCGGATACCGACCCAGATTCGTGTGCACAAGGGAGCAGGCCTTGGCCATAGCCGCCTTGATCGCTGCTTTGCGGTCGGGGACGATAGCGCCCGGTTGACAGCCTGCGTGCAATCTGAATAATAGGCGCCTGTTTTCGCGGGCAAGCAAAGGTTTTACTTGTAATTTGCTGAATTATCAGTAAATTACGCTGCCAACGATGGCTGGGTGGCAGAGTGGTCATGCAGCGGACTGCAACTCCGTGTACGCCGGTTC
>CAYWUD010000492.1:0-1835 GCA_964461355.1 uncultured Pseudomonadales bacterium
AGGCAAAGGCTGTGGCAACGGTGGCAACCGCCAAACCTCCACCAGATTGAGAAGATACACTCTTTGCTACATTGGTAAAGTTATTAAAGAGTTGCCCCGATAGTAGCCCAGATATGGTGCCTGTAATAGCCACAAGGGCGAGGGGAATAAGTTTTATAATAGTGGTAGACACCTGAACACGACCAGCAATAATAGGGGCTGTTATATTGAGTAATGTTATGAGTGTAAGGTAGATAAAGGCAAGAGCCCAAACTCCAGAATCAAGACCAAACAGTACTAATGTGTAGTTTGCAGAAACCCAAGCCAGTATAGCTACAAGACCAGGAAAGTACATGGTAGACATAAACCAAGATACTAGATAGCCAGCCCGTGAACCGTATGCCGCTTCAAAATAATCAACTAAGCCATTTACCTTTTGGATTCGAGTTGCCATTTGCGCAAAAATGTAGGCGGTTACTACCATAATAGATCCACCTATAAGCCACGCTAAAAGTGCAAGTCCCATACTTCCGTTTGTGGCTAATAGCACATCATCACTTTTGAAAAAGACACCCGATCCTATTACAATACCTACTACCATAGCAACGGTTGTCCAAAATCCATATCTTTTGTTTAATGTATTCATAGGGCGATTCTATAGGAAGAATCGAGGGTGTGCAAGAAAGAGAGAAGTGGTGGGTTTGTGTTTTCTTAGTTTTATTTACAACTTTTCGCTGTTTTTTCTTCTTCTGATTTTGAGGCGACCTGGAGTAAACTCATGAATAGCCACAGGAGCTCCCACAAGGCAGAAGCTGTAGTGTACCGAAAATCTCCATAAAATAAGAGCTAATCCTAAAATATGAGGTGACACCATAGAGTTAAAAAGCATAATAAAGAAAAACTCTCCAAACCCTGTAGCTCCAGGGGTTGGAACAAAAGAGAAAAGAGCTGTTGCTAAAATACTTGCAGCAAACCCATTGGTTAGGGATATATCAACTCCCAATATGCGCAGAATTACCCAGAATGATCCTACCTGTAAGAGTTGATATATTAAGGTGCTACAGAAAGCTACGAGTAAAGAGATTAGCCCTCGACGAGTGTTTGTGTACATAGCAAAGGTAACTCGAATTTGTCTCAGTTCATGAATAAGCTTTCTTCTGTATTTACCAGAGTTGTGTTTTTTGGAGAATTTGCCCCATACTTTCCCTGCCCAAATAAGGAAGGATAGTGCAACCTGAGGGCGTGTTAACCCAATAATAAGAAATGAGAGTAATCCAATAAGTCCAGCTCCTGTTACAAGAAAGAAAATTTGTAAAAATGTAGAGGGGAGCCTGCTCCAAAATATTACAACCGATATAGATGTAATAAGGAGAATTACTATATTTAGTAGAATAAACTTAGTAAAGATTATTGATGATGCTCTTCCTGGAGATATATTATGTCGTGACATGGTAAGAATCATGACAGGCTGTCCTCCAAAGGCAAAGGGCGTAAGTGTGTTAAAGAGTACACGAAATAGGGGTACCTTAAAGAGTACCGGCCCTTGCATTGGCTCCCTAACGCCATAGCTGAGAAGCCAAATATTAAGGCCGTCTAAAAAGTAGGACGCAAAAAATATTGAGATAAGTATAAGAATATCCCATGGTTGTAACCCTTTGATAAGTGATACTGTGTCTGGGGTGAAGGTAAATTGAACAAGTGCCCATATAGTCACACTTACCAGTAGCAAGAATATGACAATACGTCGTACAGATGATGACATAGTTGTGAGTTACTCCTCAGAATATTTTAGAAACTTGCTGAATTATAGTGAATTAAAAAAATGCACTCAACCCAAAAAAATGCTATTGATTGTT
>CAYWUD010000493.1:0-1832 GCA_964461355.1 uncultured Pseudomonadales bacterium
CCATATGCCCGATGTTCTGGAGATGCCCTACCGCCCGGATATCTTCGGCGCGGCGGAGCCGAACGTACAGGCCCACACCTACCGTCTGGGCGGCATGACCTGTCTGGCCGGTGATGTGATCGGCGACTACAGCTTTGCCGCCCCGCTTGTACCCGGCCAGCGTATTGTCTTTGACGACATGAGCCACTACACCATGGTGAAAACCACCACCTTCAACGGCATCAACCTGCCGAGCATTGCGATCTGGAACTCCGAGACCGACGCGTTGCAGGTGGTGAACCGCTTCGGTTATGCAGATTTCAAGGAGCGCCTCTGATGAGCGATACATTTGACACCGACTACCCGATCTTTCTTGGCTCGGAGATCGATCAGCCCGCTCCCGAAGCGGCCCGCTTTCATATCGTGCCGGTGCCCTACGAGCGCACCGTCAGCTACGGCGGCGGCACCAGCGATGGCCCCTCGGCGATCCTCAAGGCCAGCTGGCAGCTCGAAGAGTGGGATGGCGCATCGCGCCCCTGCGATCTGGGTATCTACACCCGCGAACCGGTCGACTGCGCGGGCGAAACCGAAGCGGTGATGGGCCGCATCAGCAGCGCTACCGCCGAGGTGGTGCGTCAGGGCAAGCTGCCGGTGGTGATCGGCGGCGAGCACTCGGTCACCGGCGCGGTGATCGAAGGTCTTCTGGCGGCGGGCGAGCGTGATTTCGGCGTCATTCAGATCGATGCCCATGCGGACCTGCGCCACGCTTACGAGGGCGAGCTGCGCAGCCACGCGTCGGTGATGAAGCGCGTGGTCGAACACGGGATTCCGCTGCTGCAGCTCGGTATCCGCGCCTACTGCGAGGAGGAGATCGAAGCGCGCAACGCCTTTGGCGTGCACTTTATCGATGCCGACACGCTGGTACCGCAGCAGATCAACCAGCTCGAACTGCCGGCTGATTTCCCCGCAAAGGTGTTCTTTACCCTCGATGTCGACGGCCTCGACCCGTCGGTATTCCCGGCCACCGGCACCCCCGTTCCGGGCGGCCTGGGCTGGTATCAGACCCTGTCGCTGTTCGAATCGGTGGCGCGCCAGCGCCAGATTATCGGCTTCGATGTGATGGAGTTCGCGCCGATCAAGGGCTTTCATGCCTATGATTTTGCCGCCTCCCTGTTGATCTACAAGCTGATGGGCATCCTGCAGCGCAGCTGAGCCTGACATTTTTCTGGTCATAAAAAACGCCCTTGATGGGCGTTTTTTATTGCCCGTTTCATAGCATGCAGACCCACACAGGCCCGGATCAGAGCATGCGTTCGGGCTTGAAAAGGCTCTGTGCGACTGCCATATTGGGCCAAACTGACACCGTACTTACGTTGTAATGCACGGACGTACGGATACGCCCGGCGGCCAGCAGCCGTGTTCAGTACCCGAGGATCTTTTCTTGAACGGATGGGCCGACCGCACGCGCGCGGCGTTAAGCAGACCGAATCTGAGCCGGCTGATCAGCGGCCTGTTCTTTGTACTCCTGGCCCTTGTCAGCCTGACGCTGCTGACCCTGCATGACGATCCACTGATCCAGACCGGCTATCTTGCCTTCCCGCTGCTGATGCTGGTCTCGCGCTTTGCACGCGACCCGCGCGTCAGTCGGCTCTCCGGTATGGCCGCGCTGCTGCTGGTAGTGATTACCGGACTGTTAATACCGGCCGATTTCGAGGAGATCGAAGAAGCCTTTATCCTGATCCCGCTGCTGTATTTGATCATCTCGCCCCATTCGCTCTGGCCCATCGGCGCCGCCTTTGCCCTGCTGCTGACCTATTTTCCCTCCCTGAATGAGCAGAATCTCCTCGAGGTCG
>CAYWUD010000494.1:0-1830 GCA_964461355.1 uncultured Pseudomonadales bacterium
GTTCCATCGGTCAGTGTCAGACTCCGGGCCGTGTATTCAAAGGCAAGAAGATGTGTGGCCACATGGGCGCTGCCAAGGTGACTGTTCAGTCCCTGGAAATCGTTCGTGTAGACGCTGAACGTAATCTTCTGCTGGTGAAGGGTGCAGTACCGGGTGCCACCGGCGCTGACGTCATTGTTAAACCTGCCGTTAAAGCAGGCGCCTGAGGGGATTGAGCCATGGATCTGAATGTAATTGGTGCAGATACTGTTGCCGTTTCCGACGTCACCTTCGGCACTGAATTCAACGAAACTCTGGTACACCAGGCCGTTGTAGCCTTCCTGGCCGGTGCGCGTCAGGGTACCCGTGCCCAGAAGACTCGTTCCGAAGTATCCGGCGGTGGCCGCAAGCCGTGGCGCCAGAAGGGTACTGGTCGTGCTCGTTCCGGTACTATCCGCAGCCCGATTTGGCGTTCTGGTGGTGTGACTTTTGCTGCTAAGCCGCAAAGCCATGCTCAGAAGCTGAACAAGAAGATGTACCGCGCTGCGCTGCGCTCTATCCTGTCCGAGCTGGTTCGTCAGGAGCGTCTGGTTGTTGTTGAGCAGTTCGACATTGCTCAGCCGAAGACCAAGGAAGTTGTTGCCAAGCTGGCTCAGCTGCAGGCTGGTAACGCCCTGATCGTTTCTGATGATGTTTCCGAAAACCTGTACCTCGCTGCCCGTAACCTCCCGAACGTTGACGTTCGTGACGTGCTGGGTACCGACCCGGTGAGCCTGGTTGCTCACGAGAAAGTGGTCGTTACTGTTGCCGCAGTGAAGAAATTCGAGGAGATGCTGGGATGAACCAGGAACGCATCTACAAGGTTCTGCTTGGACCGCACATTTCCGAAAAAGCCACTGTTGTTGCCGACCTGAACGGTCAGTACGTGTTCAAAGTGGCCAAGGACGCGACCAAGCTGGAAGTCAAACACGCTGTTGAAAAGCTGTTCGACGTACAGGTCAAGGCTGTTCGTACCGTGAACGTGAAGGGTAAAACCAAGCGTACCGCGCGTGGTCTGGGCAAGCGCTCCGACTTCAAGAAAGCCTATGTTTCTCTGGCCCAGGGTCAGGACATCGACTTTGTTGATGGCGAGTAAGGAGAGGTAATTAACGATGCCAGTTGTTAAGTGTAAACCGACTTCTGCAGGCCGCCGCTTCGTAGTCAAGGTAACCAACTCAGAACTGCACAAGGGCAAGCCCTTTGCTGCGCTGGTTGAGAAGAAGTCCAAGAATGGTGGTCGTAACAACAACGGTCGTATCACTACCCGTCACCAGGGTGGTGGTCACAAGCAGCATTACCGTATTGTTGACTTCCGTCGTAACAAGGATGGTATCCCGGCCGTTGTTGAGCGTCTGGAATACGATCCGAACCGTACCGCACACATCGCGCTGCTGAAGTACGCTGACGGTGAACGTCGCTACATCATCGCTCCGAAAGGCGTTTCTGCCGGTGCCGAGCTGATCTCCGGTGTTCAGACCCCGATCAAGCCGGGTAACAGCATGCCGCTGCGCAACATGCCGCTGGGTTCTGTTGTTCACTGCATCGAAATGAAGCCGGGCAAGGGTGCTCAGATTGCACGTTCTGCCGGTACTTCTGCTCAGCTGGTAGCTCGTGACGGTTCTTACGTGACTCTGCGTCTGAAGTCAGGCGAGATGCGCAAGATTCTGGCTGACTGCCGTGCGACTCTGGGTGAAGTGTCCAACAGCGAGCACAACCTGCGCTCCATTGGTAAGGCCGGTGCTGTGCGCTGGCGCGGCGTTCGTCCGACCGTTCGTGGTGTTGCCATGAACCCGGTAGATCACCCGCACGGTG
>CAYWUD010000495.1:0-1829 GCA_964461355.1 uncultured Pseudomonadales bacterium
AAACAACGCCAGAAAAAAAACCAACAGCCATTCTTGCTTTGCATCGACCTATCCTTGGAACGTACACACAATAAGGCCCTGACCGACAAACGGCACAGGGCCTTTTTAATCAGAATTCGTCATCTATATATCAGAACATCGGGCAAACAAGGAGCGTTGGATCATAAGACGATCGAGCGCCGCTTTAGGGCAGCGGTAAATAACGCATCCAGAATGGGGTGAGCCAGCCAAGCATTGCACCGACCAGGACTCCCAAGAGGCATGCCCAGCCGCCCCCGCCAACAAGCCAGGCCGTCATGAGGCCGGCACCAGCCCCCACCCCCGATTGCCATAGCGCAGGATGGCGATACGCCTTCGGTTCCAGCTCAGGCACAGCGAGCAAAAGCACAGCGCCACCCAGCAGGATGAGGACGGCCAATCGCGGCCCATGTGTCCAGTAACACAGAGCCGTCAGCAGCACCATGGCCAGCGAGAGCAGGACACAATAACGTGCCTGTCGCGAGCCCGTCGGCCTGGTGGTCACGACCGATGATCCGATTGCTGCTGGCGGATCCACTGGCTGCTCAGATACAGACGCTCCACCTTGGCGCGCGCCCAGGGGGTGCGGCGCAGAAACTTGAGGCTGGACTTGATGGAAGGGTCGCTCTGGAAACAGCGGATCTCGATCCGCCGCCCAAGCTCGGCCCAGCCATACTGCTCGACCAGTTCGGTCAAAAGACGCTCAAGGGTGATTCCGTGTAACAGGTTTTTCGGCTGTTCCTGACTCACTTCAGACTCCATCAACAAGGTTCGCCCGCAGTCTGCCACAGTGGCCCCTGCAACCAAAATCCGCGTGACCGCCATGCGCACCCAGCCGGCCCACCGGCACAGCCCAGAAAAAGCGGAAGGGGGCCAAGGCCCCCTTCGCTAACGCAGTATTCAGGGACAGGCCGGACCGTCACTCGGCGGCTCGGTCAGATTGAAATTGCCGGAAAGATCCTGAAACAGTCCCAGGCTCCGGGTCTGGCCATCTTCAAGCTGGTAATCGACCAGATAGTTCATCCCGGCCACCACCTGCGAGCGCACGCTCAGAATACTGGCCACGGTACCGGTGGTATCGAGCTGACTGACCACATCGAGCAGGGTGTCCTGAAGCTCGGGGCTCAGTTCGAGCGGATTCCAGCCGCCCGCCATGCCCGTCGTGGCAGCACACTCAGGCCGTGCCGCAATCGTCGCTGCGGCTTCGCTGCCCTCCGCAGCCGCGGCTTCCACCTCCGGCATCACCTGCTCCTGTACCAGTACATCGGTCGCGCTCTTGGCCGCATCCATCAGGCCGGCCTGAGCACCGAAAACCAGACAGGACGCCAGCGCGGCGGTTATCACATTCAACTTCATATGCATCCCCTCATCGACAAAGTTCAACTACGGCTCTGTTCTACCCTAGCTGAAATCCGTATCGCCGTATCCATCTCCTGACGGGAACAGATTCACTCGGTGCGATCCCAAAAGCCGCCACCCACATTAACCCACCCGAGCCCATGGATCATACGGGCCTAAAGCGTTTATGTTGCGCCACAAACACCCTGAACGCCTCTGAACCGACGATGCCTGTACCAAAGGTTTATCGCCTGCAGCCCCGGACGCCCTCCAAGCCATAAGCGGCCCCGTACCGCGCGGATTAGGCAACTCGAGCGCTTTCTGCAATAATCCGCGCCCCTTATCAACAGCAGACACGTCAGGGTTCCCATGAAACTACTGATTACCAAAATCGCACGTAGCACTACCGAAGCGGAGCTCAAGGCGCTGTTTGAAGCTCAAGGCCGCGTCGACGCCTGCACCCTGGTGCTCGA
>CAYWUD010000496.1:0-1821 GCA_964461355.1 uncultured Pseudomonadales bacterium
AGAAAAATGCCTCCGATGATGATCCGAGTGCCGACCAGCTCTATGGCGTGGGTACCCAGGCCACGGTGCTGCAGTTACTGAAATTGCCCGATGGCACCGTCAAGGTGCTGGTAGAAGGGAGCCAGCGGGTTGTTCTGGCCGACTACCAGGACAATGAACACTATACCGAGGTGCTGGCCGAGCCCCTGGCGCTGCAGAACGTGTCCGAGGCTGAAGGCGATATTCTCTGTCGTTCGCTGCTGGGGCAGTTCGAGGAGTTTGCCCAGGTCAGCAAGAAGGTGGCTTCCGAGGTGGTTTCCTCACTGACCGGGATCGATGAGCCGGATCGGCTGGTCGATGGCGTTGCGGCGCATCTGACCCTGAAGCTGCCGGAAAAACAGGCACTTCTGGAAGTGCTGGATGTGCGCGAGCGCGTCGAGCAGCTGCTCGGTATCCTGGATACCGAAATGGAGCTGCTCCAGCTCGACAAGCAGATCCGTTCGCGGGTCAAGAAGCAGATGGAGAAGAGCCAGCGCGAGTATTACCTCAACGAGCAGATCAAGGCGATTCACAAGGAGCTGGGTGAGGGCGGCGATGCGCCGAGCGAGCAGGATGAGCTCAAGGCCCGGATCGAGGCGGCGGGCATGCCCAGGGAAGCCGAAGAAAAGGCGCTGGCCGAGCTGCACAAGCTGAAGATGATGTCGCCGATGTCGGCAGAAGCTACCGTGGTGCGCAGCTACATCGACTGGATGGTCAGCGTGCCCTGGAAAAAACGCAGCAAGCTGCGCCATGACCTGCGCCGTGCCGAAGATATTCTCGAGGCCGATCATTACGGTCTGGAAGAGGTCAAGGAGCGTATTCTCGAGTTCCTCGCGGTGCAGCAACGGGTGCGCAAGCTCAAGGGGCCGGTGCTCTGCCTGGTAGGACCGCCCCGGGTGGGCAAGACCTCGCTGGGTGAGTCGATTGCGCGTGCCACCAACCGCAAGTTCGTGCGCATGGCGCTCGGTGGTGTTCGCGATGAAGCGGAAATCCGCGGCCATCGCCGTACCTATATCGGTTCTCTGCCGGGCAAGATCGTGCAGAAGATGGCCAAGGCCGAAGTCCGCAACCCGCTGTTTCTGCTCGATGAAATCGACAAGCTGGGCTCGGATATGCGCGGTGATCCCTCCTCGGCGCTGCTCGAGGTGCTCGATCCGGAACAGAACAACAGCTTCAACGATCATTATCTCGAGGTCGACTATGACCTGTCCGATGTGATGTTTGTCTGCACCTCGAACTCCATGAATATTCCGGGGCCGCTGCTCGATCGGATGGAGGTGATCCGTCTGCCCGGTTATACCGAAGACGAGAAGGTCAACATCGCCCAGCGTTACCTGATTCCCAAGCAGATCAAGGTCAATGGTCTGAAGAAGGGTGAACTGGTGATCGAGGAAGCCAGTATTCGCGATCTGGTGCGCTACTACACCCGTGAAGCGGGGGTGCGTGGTCTTGAGCGTGCGATCGCCAAGATTGCCCGCAAGGTGGTGAAAGAGCAGGCGCTGTCTCAGGGCAGTGCACAGGTTGTGGTAACCCCTGACAACCTGGAGCATTTCTCCGGCGTGCGGCGGTTCAACTATGGCCTGGCCGAAGAGCAGGATCAGATCGGTCAGGTCACCGGCCTGGCCTGGACCCAGGTCGGTGGTGAGCTGCTCACCCTCGAAGCGGCGGCCATTCCCGGCAAGGGACAGGTGGTCAAGACCGGTTCGCTTGGTGATGTGATGCAGGAGTCGATTCAGGCCGCGATGACCGTGGTGCGCAGTCGTGCCGATTCGCTGGGTCTGAATGCCGATTTCCATGAAAAGG
>CAYWUD010000497.1:0-1820 GCA_964461355.1 uncultured Pseudomonadales bacterium
TTTAGCGTTATTTCGTTGATTCCTATTGCATGGTTTATGATGAATCAACTGTTTGTTTCTACCCGTTATGCGGGGTTTCTGATTCTTTTAGGCTTTCTGGTTATGGGGGTCTTGTATGGTCTTGAAATGGTTGCCAGTCCCTCTGGAAAGACGGTCAAGGTGGTTTCTGTATTGTTGTGTCTGTTGTTGGTCAGAGAGCTTGTAGGTATAGATCAGAACAAGATGAATTATGTTCATGCAGGGGTTTGGGTTAAAGAAAATATTGCTAAAGAATGTGAATTTTTAGCAAGTGACTCACGTATTGGTTATTTGGCAGGAAGAGGCTATTCAATTGCTGCTCGACAGTTGCCTAAAAATAATGCCCGTGATAGTTATCAAAGTTGTGGTGTGGTTGTGGTTGTTGATGGGGATGATAAGTTACAAACATATGCCTCAGATCACGATGCAGAACTTGTGAAGTCGTTTGATAGCGGGTATCGCAAGGTTGACGTTTATAGAATCAATGGTTCATAGAGTGATTCTGGAGTGTAGTATTTGTCTGTACAGTGATGGTATTTACCTGACACATGCCTCCTGCCTTACTCCAAGTTAAGCCGTTTTCTGAACGGCTTGCTTGGTGCCATTTTGGGTCTGTTCCAGCAGCCCTGCCTTGAACATCGTATAGGGTGTTTTTCCACCCATATTGCGTCCCTGATGCGGTCGTTTCTGGTTGTACTGGATCAGGTACTGATCCAGGTCGACCTGCATCTCTTCGACCGATTCATACCACTTCGACCGCCCTTTGATCCGGAAGTGTTCGTCCAGCAGCGTGCGATGTAGACGCTCGATAAACCCGTTGCTCTGGGGCCGCCTGACCGCGGTTTTACGGTGCTTGATCTCTTCAAGCTGCAAGAACAGTTCATAGGGATGGTGATCCTTGCGGCCACAGAACTCACGCCCGTTATCACTCAGAATGGTCTCGATCTTCGCATCATGTTGCTCGAAGAACGGCAGCACATCGTTGTTGAGCACGTGTACAGCAGTAATCGGTAGCTTGCTGGTGTACAGCCGACCCCAGGCGTGGCGGCTGTAGCAGTCGATTACCGATTGTAGATACACCTTGCCGACGCCCTTCAGCGTACCGACAAAGAACGTGTCTACCGCAACCAATTCGCCGGTGTGGTGGACTTCGATATGACGCTCGCGGAACTCGGGACTGAAGCGTTCAAGCAACTTCACCTGCTCGGTACTGAGCTCCATTTTCTGCTCACGTACGCTGCGTTCGAGTCGTAACAAACGATCATGGCGTGTCAGCAGGTCGTGTCGACTCCAGACTCCGCGTACGCCACTGGAACTGACCTGTACGCCTTGCAGAGCGAGCTCCTGGGCAACGCGAACCGGGCCATGCGTCGGGAACTTGAGGCTGTGATCCAAAATCGCCTGTTCGATCTCTTTACGCACACGGTTCGGATGTGGCCCGCGCGGCCCGGGTAGCTTATCGAGTAGACCTTCAGAGCCGAAGGTCTGGTAATTACGCCGGATCTCGTAGAACTGCTGGCGGGAGTACCCCATGATCTGACAGGCCTTGCTGACGTTCTGCAGATCCCTGGCCAGCTCTAGCAGGCTGAGCTTACGACGTGCTACTTTTTCATCGGTGGTCATAGCCGTTTCCTCTGTTTAAGGACGAGTGTCGAGAACTCAACCCTTAGTTCACAGGAAGCGCTATGGCCACTTTGCTTTCAGCGGCCAACTGTCAGGTAAATACCGTCACAACACAGATAATGTGGCCTTTCATTTGTAGTAGTTCAGACTTGATCTGACAGTTACCGGCTTTTCAGGAT
>CAYWUD010000498.1:0-1820 GCA_964461355.1 uncultured Pseudomonadales bacterium
GAAAAAGATAGTACTATGCTATTTATTGGAGCGGACCTTCCATATATTGAAGATGAACTTTCCCACTGTATAGCATTAAAAAAAGGTGAAATTATCTATGAAAACAGTGCAAAAAACCTAGAAAAAGATTTTACCCTATATATTGATCAAGAGACAAAGCACCTTATGATACAAGAGAGCGAGCAAGGGGATCCTCCCTGGAAACGCTCACTTTTTTTTACAAACTACAAAGAGATTGAACCAAAATTTCAATCTCTTATCCTTACTAAGGGAGATGAACTATCGTGAACCAACGTTTATCAGGAAAAGCTATACTGTCTATGCTACTCTTTATGATGCACTCACAGAAAAAAAGAATAGCTCTACTCCTGAGTATTATTTTCTTAGGAGCCCTCGCCCCACATGTACTCCCCCTCTCAATACAAAGCTATGTAACTATTCTGGGAACAATAATTATTATTACAGGAGTGTATTTATCGACGCTTATTGGAGGAAGTACCCACAAACCACAATTAAAACCCTTATGGTTACCTATACCACTGAGTACGGCGGAAAAAACAGCGCTTATCTGCATTATATCACATATGCTCCCTCCTCTTATTACTCTTTTTTTCACTCTGTCAACAGCACTCATAAGCAGCATATTTATTATGATAACAGGAGAGGCTACCCCTATCTTTAATCCTTTTTCAGTACAAGTGCTTACTACTTTTGCTATATATATGATTACATATCCCTTATATACCCTCTCCTCCTATCGTATCAAGAACCATCCAATTCTTGGAGGTACCGCTATTATGGTAGCAGGAGTAAGTACAATTGCCATGATTATTATTGCAATACTGGGAAAGGCAACACTCTTTTCTCTAGTTGATAGATTAATAAAGGGAATAACAGAGCAAGAAATAACTATCATTCAGATACATACGGGGTGGCAACTGTTCCTTACCGTACTGTGGGGACTTACCATCGCATTAATGCCCCTATTTCTCTGGGCTGGAGTATATTACTCCATGGCGGAAGAAGAGTATGAGGCTAGAGAACCATGAAAAAAAGTACCAAAGCTATTGCAATACTAGTTGGAATTTTTGGATGTTCAACAGTGATTACAGGAATAATTTTATTTATACAACTCAACAGATAGTTGCTTTCGAACTTCATAGAGAATAACACCTGCAGCCACAGAAACGTTGAGAGAATCAACATGCCCCATAGTGGCAATAGAGAGGGTCTCATCTGCCCGTTCACCAAGGAGTCTTCCAACGCCTCTCCCTTCGGCACCTAGAATAATGGCAACCTTCCCTGAGAATGTTGCTCCCTGAATAGGAGTTCCTCCCATATCCGCTGCATAAACCCAATACCCCTTCTCTTGGAGCATTTCTACCACACGAATAAGGTTTGTCTCAAAAAAAACAGGGAGGTATGCGTCTGCGCCCGCTGCACTTTGAGAAGCTACGGGAGTAATTTTAGCACTTTTATCTTTGGGACACACAACAGCAGCTACTCCAAACTGATCACTGCTACGAATAATAGCTCCAAGATTATGAGGATCAGAAACACCATCAAGAATAACAATAATACTTTGCTCACTCTTTTTCTCTAGGATATCTTGGAGTGAGTCAGATCCACTCTTTTTTCCTAACGCCTCGGTAGCAAAAATAATTTTTCGGTGTGACTTTCCTCCCATACGATCAAGTTCTTGAAGTGAGACTTTTTTGTGGGGAATCTTCTTCTGCTTTGCAAGAAGAATAATTTTCAGGGCACGCTTATTCTTCACATCGGAAGAAGTATAAAGCGTACCCCGTCTATCAGCCTTTATA
>CAYWUD010000499.1:0-1819 GCA_964461355.1 uncultured Pseudomonadales bacterium
GGCTGCGTCGGGTGCGTCGAACCAGTAATCACGGGCATCCCCTTCGTTGGCCGTGACAATGTAGGTCACACCGGCCACGCTGTAACTGGCAATGCTGTCAGGCTGATACATCCCCAGCACGCCCGGATACCGATGCAGATTGACCGCCTTGTCCTTGTCACTGGCATCGATCGGATGCTGGCCGTAATCCTTGTAACCGAGCGGCAGGATCGCCTCGACACGGGCCGCTTCGATATCGATACGGGCCAGGGCATTGTTCTCCTGCAGGCTGACAAAGGCGGTTTTGCTGTCGGCGCTGACGGTAATGTACTCAGGCTCCAGATCCTGCGCGACCGAGGCATTACGCCCGAAGATACGGACCTGAGAATGCAGCTCGTCCGCCCTCGGGCCGCCGGTGTTGAAGGCGGCAAAACCGGCGGTACGCACTTCGCCCAGACGCCCTTCCTGCACGGCGATAATCGACACGCTGCCTTCGGGATCGATGCGGTAATCGGCGGACGGCTCGCCCTCGTTGGCCACCAGCAGATACTGACCATCCGGGCTGAAGGTCACCATATCCGGCAGGCTGCCGACCGTGACTGCCTCGATAAAGCGTGGTGAAGCGCCGGCCAGATCATACAGCGCCACGATCCCCCGGGCCTGCTTGTCGGCCGCCTCCACGGCTACCGCCAGCAGATCGCCTTTTACCGCCAGACTGTTGGCCGCACCAAGCCTCTGTTCAGGGAGATCCACGGCCGGGTCAATCTGACCGGCGCGCACGAGATTGCTGCTACTGAGCGGATTGGCCAACGCCTCGGGCTTGAGGGTTGAGGCATCGATAAGATCGACACGCCCGGATTCGGCATTGACCACCAGAATGCGCTGGCTGGCGGCATGATAGCCGACGATCTCGGCGGCACTGACAAAATGCTGGCCGCTGGCGTAGCGGCCGATCAGTTCAAGCTCCGGGTCCTTGCCCGCGGTCAGATCGGTGGTTGCGCTGCAGCCGGCCAGTCCGAAGGCGAGCGCCAGGGCCAGAGGTTTAAGGGTAAAGGTGGGCGTTAAGGCAAGAGCGGTCAATCGCGGCATCTGTCGTTGTCCTTGTGAAGATAACAGGGCTCCACCCGGTGGAGCCGATAAACCGCCTTACGCTAACGCGCCCTGATAACGGTTCGACGACAGATTTATGGCATAGAGATTACAGAGAAAGGCTGGCTGCGCGTTCAACCGATGCCGCATCAGGCACCGCTCAGAGTCACCGATTGGCCTCTCGCGGGTCGAGATAGGGCATCGTCTGATACAAGAGCGCCTGGTAGCGTCCATCCGCTTTCATCGTGCGCAGCAC
Organism: uncultured Pseudomonadales bacterium; assembly: GCA_964461355.1. GTDB lineage: Bacteria > Pseudomonadota > Gammaproteobacteria > Pseudomonadales > CAYWUD01 > CAYWUD01. The sequence continues at coordinate 1,325 of CAYWUD010000499.1, forward strand.
CTCGGCCAGTTGCGGCGCCAGGCTTGAACGGGAAACATGCAAAAAGGGGAAGGATTCATTCGCCCCCACCAGCACCCTTGGGTACTCACGCTCGCGGATAAATTCGGGCGTTTGCAGGACCTTCATCAGGTGGGCTTCCAGATCGATAAAAAGGTCCGTCCGGTTCAGCCGCAGCCGCTTGAGCCCCTGTTCGGCGTTGGCGACGGCAAACAGCCGTTCGGGAGCGACAACAGAGCTCAGGTGCTCCTGGCTCCAGACCGAGCCGCGCAGGTAGTCAACGCGGTAGCCCGAATCCTTGAGACTCTCCAGCCCCTCAAAGCGCAGCGTGCGATCACGAAGTACACCCAGGGTTCTGTTGATGAATATCGGCTCATCGACACGGACCAGATGATCAAAGCGCTCGCTGTACCCGCGAATTCTCTGGGGCTCGCCATCGACCTTGCCGGCATTGGCCAGATACGAACAGCGCTTGCTCGGACAGAGCGTATACGCAAA
>CAYWUD010000500.1:0-1814 GCA_964461355.1 uncultured Pseudomonadales bacterium
GAGCTCAGATTTCTGAGTATCTTCACGATGATGAGGATGAGGATGTTAGTGATACAGTAACATTTGGTGATTTTCTTAAGCAAACTGACGCTGAGGAGTAAGACTCATGGAGCATGAGAAGAATCCGTTAACAGTCCGTGTGGCTGTTGCGTTACAGGAAAAAAAGAGGGCAATATTTATTGCCCTCATTACACTTGTAGTTGTTGTTGCGGGAGCACTTATTGCAGTAAAGTTGTCTCAGGGAAAGAGCTCTCAGAATATATTACAATGGGAAGCACTTGAAACATCTTTAGTTGATTTTGAATCAATGGATACCGAAGATGAGTCGTGGGATGCTACCCATGCTTCATTACTGCAAGATACAGAAGAGCTTTTGGCAAATACTAAGGGCAAGGGCTTTGCTGATATGAACGCTCGGATGGTTCAGGGAAGATTGTACACTATGCAAGAGGACTGGAGTTCTGCTGCAGAGTCATTTCTTTCTGTTGAGACATATCATCCAAAAAGTTATTTAGCCCCAGTTGCTTTATTTAATGCCGCAGCTTCCTATGAAGAGGCTGGCGAATTTAATAAAGCTTCAGAGATGTATCAGTATATTATTGATACACAAGATGGTAATCCTGTGGCAGATATTGTTCGAGCTTATTTTTACTTAGGCAGAGTAGCGTATCAGCAAGGGGATACCCAAGAGGCAGCGGATATATGGAATATGATGATTACTATGTATCAGAGTGACCTAGCAGCTTCTGAGTGGATTAAATTAGCAGAGACTATATTACTCACTATTGAGTAGTATTTGAGTTTTTAGCAGTTGTAGCACCATATTTGGTGTGTTTTTAAGGAGGAAGGCTTGTGAGGAGTGGTAGAATCAAATTCAAACAGTTGATTACCATACTCATTGTCCTTCCTTTTTTTATGACCTGTGGTATTCCTGTAGGTGGGCTTGTAAATGCTACTCGTCCAGTAAAAATGCAAGAAACCGATTTTGGTAGAGATGGGGTGATAGGTTTTTCCCATCTTTTAGATCAAAAATATGATTTAAATCAATATTATCTTGCATATAGGTTTGAGTTAATCGATGATGATGAAACTCCTACGAGTTCAAATAAGAAGTTTAAAGACTTAGAAGATACCTATGCAATAAATCCTGATAAAAAACAGGACTCAAGGGTGTATTTATTAGCAGGAAATCAGCACCCAACGGGGTCAACGTTTTCTCATTCGGGAGCTACTTTTAAGATAGAAACGGGAAAGAATTTCAATCAGGAGATTGTAGCTTCTTTTTCTATAGAGCAAAATCGTGCAGATAACAGCAAGTACTATATTAAAGGAAACTTTAGCCCAGCAATACAGTTAGAAGATTATAATAGTACAGATTTTTATCTTGGCCGTCTTACATATTATCAAAATAATGAATTAAGAGGTGGTACAGAGCTTCGATCGTTTGAGCGAGGACCAAGTGATTTACTGAATGATAAAAAATACAGTGACACCTTTTTGACAATTGATGATATACAGGGTAATGATAAACTCTATGTACACTTATATGTGTTGTATGAGGTGTTTCAATCTGGAGCTGGTAAGCGTCAAAATAGTGGTGAGTTTATTTACATTGGTTCGTTAGAGGTTCCAGGAACCTAATAAAGTACTATACTTCTTTATTCAGAGGAAGAAAGATCTCTTTTTATATTTAAAAAAAACAGGGAGAGACTTAAGGTAAAAAGGGTAGTTCCCCCTTCACTCCTCTTTTTACGCTTCTATTACTTCCGATAATGTATATTCTGTCTACTTAATAGTGTGTAAATACGTGTATT
>CAYWUD010000501.1:0-1797 GCA_964461355.1 uncultured Pseudomonadales bacterium
GGCGTTTCATTGGTGATGCACCCGAACAACCCGTATGTACCGACCTCGCACGCGAACGTGCGTTTCTTTATCGCTGAGAAAGAAGGCGAAGCGCCGATCTGGTGGTTTGGTGGTGGCTTTGACTTAACGCCGTTTTATCCGTTTGAACAGGATGCGCAGTACTGGCATGACGTGGCCAAAGAAGTGTGTGCTCCGTTTGGTGAAGAGGTTTATGCAGAGCACAAAGCGTGGTGTGACAAATACTTCTATTTACCTCATCGCGATGAAACGCGTGGTATTGGTGGTTTATTCTTTGATGACCTCAACCAGTGGGAGTTTAATAAGTGCTTCGACTACATCAAAGCGGTTGGTGAGGGTTATGCCAAAGCGTACATTCCTATCGTAGAACGTCGCAAAGATACCGAGTTCGGTGAGCGTGAGCGTCAGTTCCAGTTATACCGACGTGGTCGTTATGTCGAGTTCAACCTCGTTTTTGACCGCGGTACTTTGTTTGGTCTGCAAAGTGGTGGGCGTACAGAATCCATCCTAATGTCGATGCCGCCTTTGGCTCGTTGGGAATACAGCTACCAGGTTGAGCCGGGTTCACCAGAAGCTGAGTTGTACGATCACTTCCTCAAACCGAGAGAGTGGTAACGCTTTTCTCCTTATATAGATAGTGATAGGGTCATTGCTTAGGCATTGACCCTTTATTTTTCTGTAGGTAAGGATATGACACAGCAAACTGATCGTTACGCCGTTTTTGGTAACCCCATCGGACACAGTAAATCACCCTTCATTCACACGTTATTTGCTCGCCAGACGAATCAGTCATTAACCTATACTGCAGAACTCGCGCCTGTTGATGGCTTTGTCCCAGCGGCGAAAGAGTTTTTCGCCACTGGCGGTAAGGGGTGTAACATCACAGTGCCTTTTAAAGAAGAGGCGTATCAATTTGCCACTCGTTTGACCGAACGCGCCAAACTGGCTGGAGCGGTGAATACGCTGAAAAAGCTTGATGATGGCGATATCATTGGTGATAACACCGACGGTGAAGGGTTAGTGCAAGACTTGTTGCAATATCAAGTCCCGCTGGCGGGGGCTCGCATTTTATTAATTGGCGCAGGTGGTGCGGCACGAGGTGTGATTAAACCTTTGCTCGATCAGCAACCCGCAGAAATCATCATTACCAACCGTACCCTATCGAAAGCAAAGCAACTGGCTGAGCTATTCTCACCCTATGGTGAGATTAAAGCGCTGGCAATGAACGAAATCGATCACGCATTCGACGTGGTTATTAACTCCACGTCTGCGAGCTTATCCGGTGAACTGCCTGCGATATCACCCACCATCTTTACTCCACATACCTACGCGTACGACATGATGTATGGCGCGGGGAAAACCGCGTTTAATCAATGGGCAACGGAGAATGGTGTTGCGGCGGCGTACGATGGACTCGGTATGCTGGTGGGGCAAGCGGCGGAAAGTTTTATGTTGTGGCGCGGTTTGAGACCAGGTACAAAACAGATCTTACGAGAACTTAGAAAAAACTTAGAAGGCGCATAATGAATCAATCGATTCTATTCCCCGACATCCAAAGTTGGGATGAAGAGCAGCAAGCCGTAACGTTTCCTGCCCAGCAATCTGGAGCTTTGATTGAGTGCTTTGTTCGTCAAGCCGAGCTGGAAAAAATCTCTGGCCAAACAATAGAGGACAAGCAGCAAGCTCTTGATGTATTTTGCCAGTGTCGTTTTGAACTGGAAGAGCTTGCTGAAGAACGAATAGAAGAGGAAGAGTTTAACGCGTCCGGTCAGATAGAAG
>CAYWUD010000502.1:0-1795 GCA_964461355.1 uncultured Pseudomonadales bacterium
TAAAAGAGTACGATAATCAGATACTTGTATGCTATGATCCAAACATTGAGCGAGGAGTAACAGGAATTATTGCATCAAGACTTATGCAGGAACTCAGGTTACCTGTTATTATTATGACAGATATACCTACAGGTGTTGTTGGATCTGCAAGGAGCCCTGAGCATATTCATATTAAGGACTTTCTGTCTCAGTTTGAAAGCCTTTTAGATGACTTTGGAGGTCATCCATGTGCAGGAGGTTTTTCTCTTCAGAAGGAAAATCTTGAATTGCTTCAAAAGCAGATAAAGAGTAAAGCAAAGGATCTTCCAGAGCGTACCTATACAGAGAAAAAACTTCTGGTAGATGCATCTATTCCTTCTAAATATATGACTCCTGAAATTATGAAGATGGTTGATAGGCTGGCACCTTATGGAGAGCAGAATTCACCTCTTACCTTAGAGGTATTTGGTCAGCTTCAAGATATTAAGTTTATTGGAAATAGCTCGCCTGGTCATATTCGAATTAGTCTTAAAACAGAACACTCTAGTTGGCCAGGTGTTTTTTGGGGTGCTGCCGATTTAGTAGGTGAGGATTTCTCACTGGGAGATTCAGTACGAGTAGTGTGTAGAATTGGAAGAAACTACTTTCAACAGGTTGAAATACCCCAACTTACGGTGCAACATATTAATAAAGTTTAGGCTCATACAACATTTTGCAACTTTTTGTTGTTCTAAAGAAGATCCTCTGTTATAATTTTTACACACAGATTATAAAGGAGGATATATGGGATCAACAACCATTGTTGTTATTGTAGTACTCTACCTTATTGTTATGATGGGGGTAGGAGTTATTGCAAGTAGGAGGGTTAAATCATCCTCAGACTTTGCCTTAGCAGGGAGAAATTTAGGGCCATGGCTTATTGCTGGTACCTTAGCAGCTACTAATATTGGGGGTGGAACCTCATTAGGTATTACAGAAAAAGCCTTTGGTGATTGGGGCTTTTCTGCAATCTGGTACGTAATTACTGCGGCTATTGCTTTTCTTGTACTTGCGTGGGTTGCCCCAAGACTCAGAAGAACATCTGCTGTAACTATTTCTGACTTTTTTGAAAAGCGGTATGGTCCTGCAAACGGTTTAGTTACAGCTGTTATTTTAGCACTTCCTATGATAGGACTTACGGCTGTACAGATTATAGCATCATCAACAATACTCTCTGTTATGACAGGATGGTCATACACATCTGCTGTTATTGTTGTATCTATTGTAGTTACCATATATTCCGTAATGGGAGGGCTATGGGGCGTTGCTTTTACCGATTTTATTCAAGCTATTTTGATCCTAGGTGGAACTCTTTTGGCTATTCCCTATGCTCTGTCCGCAGTTGGTGGATGGGATGTGGTTGTTGAGTCTGTACCATCTACAAAATTATCAATCATTGATGGAATTGGTATAAAAACTATTATATCACTTACTATCATGTATATTGCTTCGTATACGGTTGGACCAGAGATTGTGCAGCGCTACTACGGTGCAAAGGATGAAAAAGCAACAAAACAGGGGTCTCTCTTAGGAGGATTTGTGTGTATTGCTTATGCCGCACTTCCTGCAATGTTAGGGCTTATAGCTATTGCTATGGTCAAACAAAATTTCATTCCTGAAGCCACACTTCTAGAGAATGGAACACGTTATATTCTTCCTGTATTGGCTGTTCACACAATGCCACCGGTGCTTGTGGGTCTTCTTTTCGCAGCCCTTATATCAGCAACTATGTCCAGTGCGGACTCCGACATGCTTGCGGCTGGTACCATTATCTCCA
>CAYWUD010000503.1:0-1792 GCA_964461355.1 uncultured Pseudomonadales bacterium
ATTCTCGGAGGGTATCAAATACCGTTTGCATCATACTGATTACTCCTTAAAAAAATCTATGCGATATAGCATAATTATACATAATCTTTCAACTGACGACTTCTGAGAGGGTGTCGTAAACGTCGAAGTGCCTTGGCCTCAATCTGTCGAATTCTTTCTCGTGTTACCTCAAAGTAAAGGCCAACCTCTTCTAGGGTAAGTGAGTATCCATCTTCAAGTCCAAATCTCATTCTAAGTACTTCCTGCTCTCGTTTAGGAAGAGTTTCAAGTACTTCACCCATCTGTTCTTGAAGGAGCTTGAATGCGGTTTGACTCGCTGGGTTTTCTACATCCTTATCTTGGATAAAGTCTCCAATCTGTGAATCCTCCTCCTCTCCAATAGGAGTTTCTAGGGAGATTGGTTCTCGTGCAACACCCTTTACAGATTTAACTCGAGCAACAGTCCAACCAAGTTCTTTTGCAATCTCCTCATCTGAAGGCTCTCTTCCATGAATCTGCATAAGTTGACGAGATTCTCGAACAACCTTGTTAATTTGCTCTATCATGTGAACAGGTACTCGAATTGTTCTTGCTTGATCAGATATTGAACGTGTAATAGCTTGACGAATCCACCAAGTTGCGTAGGTTGAGAACTTGTATCCTTTTCGGTACTCAAACTTCTCAACAGCCTTAATAAGACCAATATTTCCTTCCTGTACAAGATCAAAGAAATGGAGTCCTCTATTGGTATATTTTTTTGCAATACTTACTACGAGCCTAAGGTTTGCTTGAATTAATCTATCCTTGGATCTTTTCATAAGATCTTTACCTTTCTCAATCTCTCTTGCTTGCTGAAGAATTTTATCAATAGGAGACTCAAACTCATTTTCAATATGAGTAAGCTTTTTCTCGGTAATTTGGATTTGTCGAATCATCTCTTTAATTTCATCTGCAGAGTATCCTAGTTTTTCACACACCTTTTCTCTCTGTGATGGGCTGGCAATTGTTCTTCCTAGAGATCTTAAGTCTTTCTGACTACTCACCTGTAGGTGTTTTTCTAGTTTACGAACCTCATCTCTACACGCGTAAATAGTCTCCTCTGTTTCGCTAAACTTTAAAGAGAAACTTACAAGCTCCTCCTGTTCTAAGCGAATAGATTTTAACTTTTTAAGAAGTTGAGTTCGTTTTTTGAGAAAGTTCTCATCAGTAGTGAGGTCTGTATTATTTCTAATAAGCTCCTCTTTCAGTGTCATATACTGTCTTAGGGGGTTGCTCATTTTCAAGAGTCCCTTGTATGCGGAGTACAATCGCTTTTGTTCAGAAGCAAGATCTTTTTGCTCTGCCCGAGTAAGATCTGATTCATCAACACTCTCATTTAAAAGCAACTCAATATCACTCATGGCGGAGATCATAATTCCTGAATCCTTAATAACGTGACGAATGATATTTTCACCCTCTTCCATCTGTTTTGAAAGAGTAACCTCTTCTTCTGCGGTAAGAAGCTTTTCTCGTCCAATCTCTCTTAAGTAGAGCTGAATAGGATCATCAATCGATACATCTTTATCTGCGTTGATAACCTTTTTCTTTTCATGACTCTCCTCAAATGATAAGCTGGAATCCTCACTTTCTTCTTCCTCTAGTACAAGATCATCTTCGTTAAGAATATCCTCTTCATCCATGATTTCTGGTTCATCATCATCAAAGGCTGTACCTATAATTATATTTTGAGCTTCTAAAAGCCCAATAACCTCATCTAACCCTTCACTACTATTTGCAATATCTTCTGGGAGCTTGTCTTGAACTTCCTTTAAGG
>CAYWUD010000504.1:0-1791 GCA_964461355.1 uncultured Pseudomonadales bacterium
TCTCATAAGCTCAGCAACAGCAATAGATGGGTGGGTATCATTGAGTTGAATAGCCGCAAAATCGGAGAAATGATCCCAGCTTTTATTGGTCTTTTTAAACCGTGTTATAATGTCATGGAGTGAACAGGTTACAAAAAAGTACTGTTGTTTTAGCCTAAGTTCTTTACCTAAGTAGAGCTCATCATTTGGGTAAAGTACTTTTGATATGTTTTCTGCATCCATCTTATCTTTTACGGACTCTATATAATCACCTTGATTAAAATCTTGAAAGTCAAAATCCTCACTTGGAATAGCACTCCATAGTCGTAGGGTGTTAACCGTAGTTCCTCCGTACCCAACAATAGGTACATCATAGGCCATACCGTAGATAGTCTGGGCATCTACCCAATTATAGGTTTTTCCTTCAGAGGTATTAAGAATCTCTACATGGCCACCAAATCGTACTGGATACATAACCTCTGGTCGGGCAATCTCCCAGGGAAACCCGTTTTTTAACCACTCATCTGGGTGCTCGGTCTGCCAACCATCCTCAATAGTTTGTCTGAAAATTCCAAACTCATAACGTATTCCGTACCCATAGGCTGGGTACTCTAAGGTTGCTAAAGAGTCAAGGAAACAGGCAGCAAGACGCCCCAGACCTCCATTTCCCAAACCAGCATCAACCTCAAGCTCTTCAATTGAGTTAAAGGAAAGACCAATATCCTGAAGAGCCTCAACCACTACATCAGAAATATTCAGGTTTACCATATTATTGGATAACGCTCTTCCCAAGAGAAATTCAAGGGATAAGTAGTTTACCTGTTTTGCCCCAGATTTTTCATAGGTACTTTGGGTCTTTAGCCATTGAGGCATAAGTCTATCTCGTACTGAAAGAGCAAGTGCTTTATATAAATCAATCCCATCTGCATGGGCAATATCTCTTCCTCCACTATACGCAAGGTGAGTGGCAAAGCTTTTTAAGAGATCATCCTTTGAGATTCCTGAACGAAAACTATTCATTATATTACTCCTTATAGAACATAATATTTCTACAATCTTAATATAGAGAATATAAAGCAAATATGCAATATTGACTTTTTTCTACTTTCAAGTAATCTTACCGTATGGGTGAGAGAGTAACAACTGCGGCTATTATTGAGAAAGATAACCAGTTTCTTGTAATAGAAAAAATAAAAACATCATCAATTGGACAGGTTTGGGAGTTTCCCGGCGGCAAGTGTCAGCAAGGGGAGTGCCCAAAAGATGCTGTAATACGAGAGTGCTTAGAGGAGCTTAACCTCTCTATAGTCCCGGGTGATCTCCTTTTTGAGCATCGGTTTGTAAATAAAGAGCAAAAGTATCGAATGGATGTATTTGCAGTGTCGCATTTTTCTGGGGAGATTACACTCAGTAATGACCACCTTGCGTATCAATGGGTTCCCAAAGAACAGCTGGAATCACTCCCCATGTCTCGGTCAGACAGAAAAATTTCTTCATTTATTTTACTAAACAACCGTTAAGTATCTTTTCAAAGATTCTCTAAAGTTGTATACTCTCCACATACAGTAGCAGAAGTAGTTCTGTATTTTATTGAGTATATATAGTACGATCATCAGAGATTTTCGTAAAGGAGATATGATATGGCTAAAAAAGATAAGGCGAGTAAAACATCGGAGAACCTTCAGGGTGTAGACATGAAGGGGCGATTAGCCGCAATTGAGGCTGCTAAGGTTCAGATTGAGAAGCAGTTTGGTAAAGGTTCTTTTATGAAACTTGGAGATGGTAACAGAACCTTAGATGTTGATGTTGTAC
>CAYWUD010000505.1:0-1789 GCA_964461355.1 uncultured Pseudomonadales bacterium
TGAATCCTTTCTTGCATTGAGGTCAACCACAATATATTGGAAGTGGTTAAGGCTTCTTAGGTCACCGATGATAAATTGTTTCAGTGAAAAAGTGCCGGATAGCTTCTTAATGATGATGCCAAACTCATCATTAAGAAAGTCCAGCATGTTAATGTGTTCATTACTCGATAGGTATAAAAGCATCATTTTCACCTCCTGTCTGCTCTACTTGGAAGTCTGACGGTATTACGATTTCAACTTCCTTCGGTTCATACGTAAACAGCATAATAATACCAATAACAACAGCTACTATATAAACTAAAAGTTCTATGACCATTTTCTTTTTCAACAAAAACACCTACCTTCCTCCGGATTTCCCATGAATTTGAATTTATACTCAGGGATCTGGAAATTGACATGGAGTCTTTTGGACCCAATCATCACCAGTGCATTCCCTCTTTTCTTTTGTGATAATAATTGTTTTTCAGCATCTGTTAGATTAAATAGTTGTTTTGTTTCAATTAAATTCATACCATCACAACCCATGAGTATCTTATATGCTGGTATGTCCAATAATGCCTGCCCATACATTTTGACTTTCGGATCAAGGAAATCGACAACCGAATGCGAAATAATCGCTATCCCAGCTTCATACTTTCTTGCTCTTTTTTCTACATTTCTAAGGAATACCAATGACTGCGGCACATTAGGATCAATCATAAGGTAGCTTTCATCACAGATTAAAAGTACCGGTTCCATTCGATCTAAACTCATCTGCTGCCAGCACCAAGTAAGAATGTTGAAATACTGAGTTCGTTTGATATTATCACTGGTATTTTGCAGATCATGGGTATCCAGACAGATACATCTTGTATTAGTCTCAATCAAACTTTTTCCATTCCATAAAAAAGCGTCACTACCAAGTGCAATGTCTTGAAGCAGTAACGCCAGTTCTTCATATTCATTTGGTGATACCGATTTATCTTTTATTTTTTCCTTTAATAGCTTATGCAGATCAAGGAATATAGGAAAGTCTTCATTTGACAGTCTATTGATATCCGTATCCCAATAGATTTCAAAATTGTTATAAAGCTCAATCAGTGTATTCTTTAGAATGGCTTTTTGTTTATCCGTTATTGAGGGTAAGTACAGGCTGAAGAATATTTCAAGATTTTTCATGTATATGGCCATATCACCCATGCCATTGCCTTCATCCTTATAATATTGATCATCGTCATCAATGGGAGTCGGTCTGATCTGAAGGGGATTAATCTTACCGTTTGTTCCACCACCTGCATTTATCCAATCGCCATTCAGTGCCATACACAAATCTTTCATTTCTCTTTCGGGATCAATGAAGATGATTTTCGTGCCTTTCATATACTCCGCTAAAGCGATATGCTTGACGACAGTGCTCTTGCCCACGCCAGCCACACCCATAATCGTAAAATTAGTATTGGTTCTGTCATTCCCTCTTTTCCACGGATCAAGTACAACAAGACCGCCTGTATTATCTCTTCCAAAATATTAACAATGGGTGAAAAAATCCGAATCTTACTAAAAAGAAAGAATATAACGATCATAGAACTAAGCAATCGCCTTGGCACTACAAATCAGAACATGGCGAATAAGCTCAAGCGAGATAACTTCTCGATGAACGAATTGGATGCCATTGCCGAGGCATTGGATTGTGACTTTGAGGGGTATTTTGTTGATAAGAATGGGGAAAGAATTTAATTATTACAGGAGGTAACAGTTATATGGCAAATATCAACGAGCTGCGTAGTGCGATTTCTAATCTACTGGCAAT
>CAYWUD010000506.1:0-1788 GCA_964461355.1 uncultured Pseudomonadales bacterium
GTTCGCCCCCGCGCCCAGCGACGAGCTCGACAGTATCCGCGCCCTGCTCGATACCAGCCCGCCGCTGCTGGCCTACAACCCGACCTGGATCACCACCCTCCGTGCAGAGGGTGATCGCCCTGTCGACTGGATAGGTTACGCAAAGGCCGTACACCAGATTGCACATCTGCAGCTCGATCACCGCAGTCTCAGCGCCCAGGCCGAACTCGAGGCCGAGTGGTACACCGGCTTTACTCTGGCTATCCGTGGAGCCAGCCTCGCTCAGACCCGGGCCTCTCGCATCCCCCCGGCAGACAGTGACAGCGCCGCCTGGGAACGGGCCCAGGCCTACTGGGCGATGCTCACCGCCGGCTGGCAGGCCGGAAACAACGCGCGGACGTTGGTCGCCCGGGGCGAAGCCTTGTACCTGATCGCCCACAGCAGCTACCACCCGGTCAGCGCCGAGGAGCTCACCGGCTTTGACCGCAAACAGCTGCGCCGGGCACGCAACGAGATCTTTGCCCGACACGGCTACCGCTTCGAAGACCCCGGCCTGAGGGATTATTTTCGCAACCGCCCCTGGTATCGGGCACAGGACAAAACCGTTACGCTGAGCCCGCTCGAGCAGGCCAATGTGGCCCTGATCCGTGCACAGGAAGAGCTGCGCCCCGAGATCGCGCCCCCTGTGGCCGCAGCACAGAAACTGACCCGCACCCGCGATACGGCCACCGCCCGCTACCTCTATCCGGCGAGCAGCGAGCGGCTGCTGACGCGCGACGAACTCCGGGGACTGAGCCCGGCCGCCCTGGGCCTGATCCGCAACGAGCTTTTTGCCCGGCACGGCTACCGGTTCAGCTCGGCGCCGCTCCAGCGTTACTTCGCACGCCAGCGCTGGTATCAGCCCCACGATGGTCGTGTGGTGCTGAGCCGTATTGAAGAGGCCAACGTAACACTGCTGCGTACCCTGGAGCAGGAAGCCCGGCACTAGCCAGACACCCAGCCCCGCAAAAGCAGAACTGCTGCTTATGTTTTGCTAGTCTGTGAGCAGATACGCCGCCTGACTCTCTGTGGAGCCACACCGGCGGCGCAGTCCAACCTGCCGATCCGGTGTCCGGATCGCTGGAGGCCTCCATGCGCCGATCTGCACATACCGTCCTGCTCCTCGGATGCACGCTCGGATTCTGGCTCGCGTCCTCAACCCAGGCCGCCCCCATCACGCTGGCAACCGGGGTCAACAGCGACCCGCCCTATGTATACGGCAACCTTGAGATCGTGCCGGAAAACCCCGGCATCACCATCGAAATACTGCAGCGCGTCGAAGCGCGCACCGGCCTTGAATTCGTGATCGGCAAGCGGCCCTGGGCGCGCGTGGTGCACGATGTCAAAAACAACCATATCGACGGCGGCTTTCACTTCAGCTACAAGCCCGAACGCACCGAGTTTGTCGCCTATCCGATCCCCGAGGGCGCAACCACGCCCGATCCTCGGTACAGCATCTCCAACCGCTCCTATCTCCTGTACCGGCTCAAGGGCAATACCCTGCACTGGAATGGCGCCAAGCTGCTCAACGATCGCCATACCCCTTTTACGGTTGCGGCCATTCGCGGCGGCTCGGTCACCGGGCTGCTGAAAGAACAGGGCTACCACCTAGTTGAAGTGGAAACCGATCTGCAGATGATCGACCTGCTGCTGGCCGGCCGCATCGACGGTTTTGTCGGCATCGACAACATGCTCGATGCCAAGATTGCCTCGTTAGCGCCGGAGGATCGCGATCGGATCGAAAAGGTGCCCCCGGCGGTGCGCAATCAG
>CAYWUD010000507.1:0-1785 GCA_964461355.1 uncultured Pseudomonadales bacterium
CTAATTTAAATCAATTTAAACTATACCTCGAAGGAGATTTAGGATCATTTCTCTCTTACAGGGTATTAGGGTCTCTTATGTATAATAATATTAATAATCCACATATTATGTCGATTAGTGGTAAGCAGTTTATACAGGGAAGTAGCACAAATAATACTGTTAGAGAGTATGATTACCTAGACTTTGCTGCCTATGCTCCTTTTATGTTTACCAAAACATGGGATGGAAACCATAATGGGGGAACTTCTTGGTTTGGTCGAGGGTCCAAAGCCAATACGAACTGGTTTCCCGAAGGGTATGCAGTTGGTTACTCCTTTACCACAGATATTACTGCATCCTTCTTAGATAATAGACTACAAATTCGATTTGGTAGAGATCGACACTCTATTGGACCTACTGATGAAGGTATTTTTCTTTCGCCCCAGGCACGACCTTTTGCGGCAACAGAGATCAATGCTCGAATTTCCAGTTGGCTTAGAATTTCCTCTATTGCAGGAACCCTCGAGTATTTCTATAGTGAGTTAGATCATGTAAATAATCCGGATAAATACTTTAATGAGATAGGCGAAAGCAGTTACTATATGTATCTTATTATGGCACAGCAACAGAGAATGTACTCTGCTACGGTTATTGAGCTTAAGCCATTTTCATGGCTTACCTTGGGAGCTGTGGAGTCTGTGGTGTTTCCAAAAAGATTTGAGCTAGGTTATTTTAATCCTTTTGTATTTTCCTTTCTGTATCAATCAGGGATTGGTGATTATGATAATACCATGCTTGGAGGGTATGCTTCAGTGCAGCTTAAGAGTTGGGGTCGAATATATGGAGCTATTAACTTAGATGAGGTTCGTCCAGGGTCAAGCTTTACTAAAAATGCTCGTAATACCTTTGCGTATCAGGTGGGGGCAGAGGGGAGTATCCCTGGTCTCTCTCTTTCACTTCTCAAGTTGCAATATACAAAAATTGAGCCATTCACCTTTACCCATAACTTGGTTGCTAATCCCGCTAACTCTGCGGGAGTTGCGACCGTGGATAAGGATGGTAATGTTGTTTCTGTTACAGAGACAGGTACTGATATATCATTTACTAATAATGGAGAAGGGTTACCTTCTTATCTGAAACCAAATTCTGATGAATTCTTCTTAGATTTTGAGATGGCAGTAAGCTCTCCTTTGACTCTAGGGGTAAAGTACCAGTTTATCCGCCACGGTTGGCTTGGTGCTTATAACAAAAATACAGATGGAAAAGAAGAGATCTTTGGCGGAGCTGCGGGAGGTGAGTATAGTACCTCTCTTGAGTACCAAAATGGTGCATATAGAAATAGACCCAAGAGTTTTCTAAAGGATGGAACCTATGAGTGGTACCACATTATTGGATTTCGTGGGGAGTTTGATTTTGCAGAGTATGGAGCTCCATTGAAAGTGGGAGGGTCTTTTACTTATGCTCATAGATACCTTACTATTACTCCAGATAAAGATGGAGATGGGTATCTTGATTTAGGAAGTGATTATGAATTTCTTGAAGGCTCTAGATCCAATAGATTTAATTTAGCAATGCATTTCTCCTACTGGTTGTAGGAGAGTGCAGAGCATAAAAAAAGGTCTCAAGCGAGACCTTTTTTTTATATCAAAGAGGGGAGTTAATCCTCTCTCTTGTTAAGAGCTAACTCTGTTTCAATATCGAAAAGAATTACCTTATCTTGGTTAGGTTTCATGTATACGGAAGAACCAACTTCTGGAAGAATGTGTGGATCAACCTTAGCAACCATCTGATACTTTGCAGTATTAA
>CAYWUD010000508.1:0-1784 GCA_964461355.1 uncultured Pseudomonadales bacterium
AGCTCTACAGCGATCTGGTGATGATGCCCTGTTACCGCTGGAACCGTTGTGTGCTAGTGCCCAAGGACCACCCCCTGGCACAGTTGCCGAAGCTGACGCTGGCCGACGTGGCGCGCCATCCGATCGTAACCTACGTGTTCGGTTTTACCGGGCGCTCCAAACTTGATGACGCGTTCATGAACGAAGGTCTGTCACCGAAGGTGGTCTTTACCGCGGCTGATGCCGACGTCATCAAGACCTATGTACGTCTTGGCGTCGGCATCGGTATCGTGGCCCATATGGCCTACGATCCGGAGCAGGACAGCGATCTGGTAGCGCTGGAGGCGTCGCACCTGTTCGAGGCCAGTACCACCAGCATCGGGTTCCGTCGCGGTACCTTCCTGCGTGGCTTCATGTATGACTTTATCCAGCGTTTTGCGCCGCACCTGACGCCCGAGCTGGTCGATCGTGCGGTAGCCTGTACCAACAGAACCGAACTCGACGAGCTGTTTGCCGACCTGCCGTTACCGGTGCTCTAGGTGTTTAAGTACCGAGCACTAAAAAAGCGCCTCAGGGCGCTTTTTTATGTTTACGGGGGAACGACCGGGCTGGCGCTACGGGTTCAGTCCTGCAGCACTTCCTTCACCAGCTTGAAGTAGATGGTGTAGATTTTCGGTGCTTCGCCCGCGCGTTCGACGATAAAGAAGGGCGCCTTGTCCACGGCGTATTGTGCGGCAAGCTGCATCCCTTCGCTCTGTGGGTCGGCGGCATCGGCGATGACGATCCGGTCGATCCGCTGGATCAGCCCGGAATCCTCGAGCCGCTGGGTAACATCGCCGCATTTCTTGCAGGGACTGCCGTCGGCCATCACCTTTTTCACCATGGTAATCGTCAGTTCAGAACTCTGGCTCATGTGTGGCTCCTGGGTGTGTTCGCATGAAGATAGCGGGTGCGCGAGTATAAGTGCTTTTTCTTTATGCGAAGAAATAATAAAAAAGCATAAATTGTGCGCTGGATTTTATAAGCGATCAGGCCAGTCCGGCCAGCAGATTCTGCACCTTGTGCAGTGACTCGGCGTATTCGGATTCGGCTTCGGAATCGGCCACAATGCCGCCGCCGCCCCAGCAGTACAGGTACTCTCCGTCGCCGACCAGAGTGCGGATGGCGATGCTGGTGTCCATGCGGCCATGGCGGCTGATATAGCCGATACTGCCGCAGTACACCGAGCGGGCATGCTCTTCGAGCTCCTCGATGATCTCCATGGCGCGAATCTTCGGCGCACCGGTAATCGAGCCCCCGGGAAACGCTGCGAGCAGAAGATCCCCCGGTGACTGATCGTCACGCAGCGTGCCGGTCACGGTGCTGACCAGATGATGTACGTTGGCAAAGGACTCCAGGGCAAAGAGCTTCGGCACACGCACGCTGCCGGGGGTGCAGCTGCGGCCAAGATCATTGCGCAGGAGATCGACAATCATCAGGTTCTCGGCGCGGTCCTTCGGGCTCTGGGCCAGCTCGCGGGCCAGCAGCAGGTCTTCGGCAACATTCTGACTGCGTGGCCGGGTGCCCTTGATCGGTTTGGTACTGACCGCGCCCTCATCAACCCGGAGAAACTGCTCCGGCGACAGGCTGGCAATACTGAGCTGATCGAAAGCGAGGTAGGCGCCGTAAGGCACGGGGCTGAGCGAGCGCAGGCGCTGATAGCCCTGCCAGAGGTCACCCGTATACCGTGTGGAAAACCGCTGCGTCAGATTGACCTGATAGCAGTCGCCGGCGCGGATATAGGCCTGGATGCGGGCGAAGGCATC
>CAYWUD010000509.1:0-1783 GCA_964461355.1 uncultured Pseudomonadales bacterium
ATCGAATGCCGGGCCGTTGCCCGTACCAGCGGCTTGACATGAAAGGCAACGCCCAGCCCTGCGATACCTAGCATCGGCAGATCATTGGCCCCATCACCCACGGCGATGGTCTGCTCCAGACTGATGCCTTCGCGCACCGCCAGCTCACGCAGCAGCTGGGCCTTGCGTGCGGCGTCCAGAATGGGGGGCTGAACCGCACCGGTCACCCGCCCGTCTTCAACCAGCAGCTCGTTGGCATACACCTCATCGATCCCCAGCCGCTCGGCCACACGTCGGGCAAAGAAGGTAAAGCCACCGGATAGAATGGCCGTCCGATAGCCAAGGCGTTTGAGCGTACGCAGCAAGCGCTCGGCGCCCGGGGTCAACTCCAGCCGCTCGGCGATCTCGACCAGCACCGACTCATCAAGCCCCTTGAGCAATGCCATGCGCCGGGTAAAACTCTCGCTGAACTCAAGCTCACCGCGCATCGCCGCCTCGGTAATTGCGGCGACCTGATCACCGATACCGGCTGCCTTTGCCAACTCATCGATCACCTCGGCCTGGATCAGGGTCGAATCCATATCAAACACCACCAGCCGACGCTGACGCCTAAACACGGTGTCCTGCTGAATGGCCAGATCGATTTCGAGCTGCTGCGCCAGCGCCAGCAGACGTTGGCGCAGCGTTTCCGGCTCGGCCACGGACCCCACCAACGACAGCTCGTAGCAGCTCACCGAACGTTCCGCCGTCAGTGCACGGCGGCCTGACAGGCGCTGAATCTGCTCGATCGCGATCCCTTCTGCAGCAACCAGCTCGGTCACCTCGGCCAGCACCTCGGGCCCAAGATCACGACCGATCAGGGTCAGAATGTAACGGTCCTGACCGCCGGATGCCGCCCAGCGCCCGTATTCATCCTCACTCATCCGACGCCCTTGAACCTGCAACCCGAAGGGCGCCAGCCCCGACTGCAATGCAGCCAGCAGGGGCTCTGCGGCCTCGACCCGGACCACGACGCCCCAGACCAGCGCCTCATGCAGGGTTGCCTGACTCAGGTCCAGAAGCTCGGCCCGATGCCGCTGCAACTGCTCGGTAATCTGAGCCGTAATCCCCGTCTGGGCACGGCCACTGATATTGATCATCAACAGATCGGACACCTGCATTTCCCCTCTTGCGTGAATACCGCCCTCAGCCTGTTCTTGTTCCGGGACGGAGCGCCGATATACTGGCAAAAAAACCGAACCTGCGGAATCACTCGTGCGCACGCTCAATCTTTCTCTGCTCCAGCGCCTGATCCAGAATCCGGGTCAGCGCCTGCACCTTATTCTCTGTTCATTATTGCTGTTGCTGGCACTGACGACCGGCCTGATCGCCAGCACCCAGATCTATCAAAGCAACAGCGCCCAGGCACAAAGCTTTGGTCAGACCCTGGCCCGTCTGACCGCCGAAGCGGCCACCGGTCTTCTGGTCACCGATGATCGCGTCAGCATGAATGTACTGCTCGGCCGTTTGCTGGAAAACCCGTATGTGGTCAGCGCCACCATCTACGGGGTCGACGGCGAAATCCTCGCCCAGGCTCAGCCCCGCCAGGGCGTTCCAGCTTTTTCTCAGGCCTTTTCGGCCCCCATTCACTACCAGGAAGTGATTGCCGCCTATGTCCGCCTCGAGCTTAACGGCTTCTACCTCGATCGGCCGGTAGGCCGAGCGCTGCTGCTGATCCTGCTCAGCACGCTGGCCATCATGGCGGCCGGCATTTGGCTGCTGCGCCGCAACACCCAGGCGCTGTTAGAGGCTCCCAGCATGCCCG
>CAYWUD010000510.1:0-1782 GCA_964461355.1 uncultured Pseudomonadales bacterium
CTGGTGCCGCGCTCGCCGATTGCCGAGCTGATCAACAAGCGTTTTTCACCCTGGCTGGGCAAGGCCGAGCCGACACGGATTCTGGATCTGTGTTCCGGTTCCGGCTGTATCGGTATCGCCTGCGCCTACGAGTTCGATGAGGCCTGTGTCGATCTGGTCGATATCTCCGAAGATGCACTGGAGGTGGCGCGGATCAACATCGATCAGCACGATCTGTGGAGCCGGGTCGAGGCGGTCGAGTCGGATCTCTTCGACGGACTGGCCGGGCGCCGTTACCAGCTGATCGTCAGCAATCCGCCCTATGTCGATGCCGAAGATCTGTCCGATATGCCCGACGAGTTTCAGCACGAGCCGGTGCTGGGGCTCGAAGCCGGCGAAGACGGCCTGGAGATCGCCCACCGCATTCTGGCTCAGGCGGCCGATTACCTCGATGAGGATGGGCTGCTGGTGGTCGAAGTGGGCAACAGTCAGGTGGCGCTGCAGGAGTTCTATCCCGATGTGCCCTTCACCTGGCTTGAATTCGAGAACGGCGGCGATGGCGTCTTTGTGCTGACCGCACATCAGTGCCGTGAGTACCAGAGCCGCTTTCAGGCGGCACTCGGCGCCTGAGGGCGCCACGCACAAGACACGGCCTTGAGCCGAAGTACGGGGACACAGATCCCCGACCCGCGCCGAGCGGGTCAGACATTCAACCTGTGGGCGTTCTGTGCGCCCATGCAGTTTCAGGGGCGAACCTATGTCCGGTAACAGCATCGGCAAAATTTTCACCGTGACCACCTTTGGCGAAAGCCACGGTCCGGCACTCGGGTGCATCGTGGATGGCTGTCCTCCGGGACTGCCGCTGTGCGAAGCGGACCTGCAAAAGGATCTGGACCGGCGCAAGCCCGGTACCTCGCGCTATACCACCCAGCGCCGCGAGGCCGATCAGGTGCGTATTCTCTCGGGTGTCTTTGAAGGGCGTACCACCGGCACGCCGATCGGTCTGGTGATCGAGAATACCGATCAGCGCTCCAAGGATTACAGCGATATCAAGGACAACTTCCGTCCTTCCCACGCCGATTATGTCTACGACCAGAAATACGGTTTTCGTGACTACCGCGGTGGTGGCCGCTCTTCGGCGCGCGAAACCGCAATGCGTGTGGCCGCCGGCGCCATCGCCAAGAAGTGCCTGAGCTTCATGGGGGTTGAGGTGCGCGGCTTTCTCGCCCAGCTCGGTCCGATCGAGCTCGAGTTCAAGAACTGGGACGCGGTCAGCGAAAACCCGTTCTTCTGTCCGGATCCTGAGCGGGTAGCCGAACTCGAAGAGTACATGATGGCGGTGCGCAAGGAGGGTAACTCCATCGGCGCCAAGCTGACCGTGACCGCCACCGGCGTACCGCCGGGCTGGGGCGAGCCGGTGTTCGATCGCCTCGATGCCGATATCGCCCATGCGCTGATGGGCATCAACGCGGTCAAGGGGGTTGAAATCGGGGCGGGTTTCGAGGCGATCACCCAGAAGGGGACCGAGCACCGTGACGAGATCACCCCGGACGGCTTTCTTTCCAACAATGCCGGTGGCGTCGTCGGCGGGATTTCTACCGGTCAGGCGATTGTTGCCCATGTGGCGCTCAAGCCGACCGCCAGTCTGCTGGTGCCGGGCAAGAGCATCAACCGCGCCGGTGAGGCGGTCGAGGTGGTGACCAAGGGGCGCCATGACCCCTGCGTCGGTATCCGGGCAACGCCGATCGCCGAGGCGATGCTGGCCATCGTGCTGCTCGATCATGCGCTGCGTCATCGCGGCCA
>CAYWUD010000511.1:0-1781 GCA_964461355.1 uncultured Pseudomonadales bacterium
TGGATCGCCTGGGCAAATGCCAGGTTCAGACGGGTAATGCTCTGTTCGAGAAAGTTTTCCACGCGCAGCAGCACCGGCATATCCAGGCTGCGCTCGCGCATTTCATTGATGATCTCGAGCAGGGGAACGCGTACGCGTTTGTGATCGAACTGGGCATGCAGCATCAACTGGCCGTTATCGGCCACGCTGAGCTGATCAGCGCTCCAGTCAGGAATGGCGTAGAGTTCGGTGGAATCTTGGCTGGTCCAAGAGTCGGGTGATTGACGTTTCAATACCAGACCTCCCGTACATGCGGTGGGGGCGTGAACTGAACCGGCGCGAGTGGCCGGAGATTTCAGGCAGCGGTGCCGGGGCACCGGGCGGAGCGCCATTCTGCATATTTTTCACGCTAATAAAAGTCTTTTATCGGCTTTTGGCCAGCTTTTTTTGCCTGTTCCAGCAGCGTCTGCGGACGTGGCAGAGGCACGTTCGGGGGCTGTCCGGGCGAAGGCGCCGAGCGGGGCAAAACAGCCGGCGCGTTAACCTTGGTTAACAATTTGCAAACTTAGGTTGCAACATGCTTAGAAAAAGCGCTGGGAGCCGCGGGGTGGTTATGCTCTACTGCCCCGAGCATAACAATCATACCGATTCATCAGCCGACGTGCCCCTGTAACCACCATGTTTTTGAACCAGTTTTTTACTGCCCAGAACAGCACCCTGACCGTCAGTCCCGCGCAGGCCAGCCGCTTTGCCAAGGAAATTGCCGGTGACTTCAACCCGATTCACGACGCCGACTCCAAGCGCTTCTGTGTCCCCGGGGATCTGCTGTTCTCGCTGGTACTGGATCAGTACGGGCTCAGTCAGAAGATGCAGTTCAAGTTCTCCGGCATGGTCGGCAAGGGGGTCAGTCTCGAATTTGCGCCCACCGATGCCGCTGCCTTTGCGATTGCCGATCAGGCCGACAAGGAATATCTGTCGGTGGCCCGCTCCGGTGCGGTCTGTACCGACGCGACGCTGCTTGAACCGCTGATCCGTCAGTATGTGGCCTTCTCCGGGCAGAACTTCCCCTATGTGCTGGTGCCGCTGATGGCGGACAAACAGGTGATGATCAACCCGGATCGACCGATGGTGATCTACGAAGAAATGAGTCTTGAGCTCGATCGCTTCGACCTCAAGGCGCCTACCCTGCGTCCGGCCGAGAACCGCCTTGAGGTGAACGGCAAGCGCGGCCACGCCTTCCTGCAGTTCGAGATTGCCGATGGCGATGCCGTGGTCGGCCGCGGTTACAAGAAGCTGATTCTGAGCGGTCTGCGTCCCTTTGATGCCGAGGTCATCGATCAGCTGAGCCGTACCTACCTCGAGCGCAAGGAAGCCTATCTCGGCGAGGCCGAGGCTGCCTGAGCCACGGTGAGGCATAAAAAAACGGAGCCATGGGCTCCGTTTTTTTATGCCTTCTGTGCGTTGCGCCTCAGGCGCGCTTGACGAACTTGGCCGTAACCATCATTTCGCCGGCACCATCGACGCGGCAGTCGAGTTCGTGATCCTTGCCTTCAACGATACGGCGAATCACGGCCTTGGTACCGATCTTCAGTACCTGGGAGCTGCCCTTGACCTTCAGATCCTTGATCAGGGTGACCTTGTCGCCTTCCTGCAGCAGGGTGCCATTGGCATCCTTGATGGTCAGGGCCTCGTCTTCGGCCGGCGCCGCGTTCGGATTCCACTCATAGGCACATTCGGGGCAGATCAGGTGCTCATGATCCTGGTACTCATATTCAGAGTTGCATTTGGGGCAGGGGGGCAAG
>CAYWUD010000512.1:0-1775 GCA_964461355.1 uncultured Pseudomonadales bacterium
GCTGCGTGGCTTTGATCTGGACAAGCGCATTGTGGCGCAGGCGCGGGGGAATATTCAGCGTGCCGGGCTCGAGTCCTGGATCGAGATCAACCAGGCCGCACTGGCCGATTTCGCCCCGATAGTGCCCGAAGGCATGCCGGTGCTCCTGTTGACCAACCCCCCTTATGGTGAGCGTCTGGGTGAGGACGCCGAGCTGGTCGAGCTGTACCGTGTGCTGGGGCAGAAGGCGCGCACCTATTGTGCCGGCGGCCAGCTGGCGGTCTTTACCGGTAACGCGCCGCTGGTCAAGCAGATGCGCCTGCGTGCCGAAAAGCAGTACGCCTTCTTCAACGGCGCTTTGCCCTGCAAGCTGTTCCTGTATGGTGTTGCGGCCGAGCGCAAGGCGCCGGGGCCGGTGGCCGAAGTGGCGGCGGCGCAGCAGCATGCGCTCACGCCCGGGGCGCAGATGTTTGCCAACCGTCTGGCCAAGAACCTCAAGCAGTTGCGCCGCTGGGCACGCAAGAACGAGATCGAGTGTTATCGGGTTTATGATGCCGATATGCCCGAATATGCCGTGGCGATCGATCTGTATGGCGACTGGGTGCATGTGCAGGAGTATCGGGCGCCCAAATCGATCGATGAGGAAAAGGCCAAGGAGCGCCTCTACGATGTGCTGGCAGCTCTGCCGCAGGTGCTTGAGGTGGCGCCCGAACGGATCGCGGTCAAACAGCGTCGCCGCCAGACCGGCAAGGGGCAGTACGAGCGCCAGAGCGCCCGCGGTGATCTGATTGAAGTGCGTGAACACGGCTGCCGGCTGCTGGTCAACCTGTTCGATTACCTCGATACCGGCCTGTTTCTCGATCACCGGCCGATGCGCCAGCGGATTCAGCAGGAAGCGGCGGGCAAACGGGTGCTGAACCTCTTCTGTTATACGGGCGCGGCGACCGTGCACGCGGCGGTGGGCGGAGCCAGCGAAACCGTGAGCGTCGATCTGTCCAATACCTATCTTGAGTGGGCGCGGCAGAATCTCGCGCTCAACGGCTTCGAGCAGGGGCACCGGCTGGTACGCAGCGACTGTCTGGAATGGCTGCAGGGTAACCGCAAGCCGTTCGATCTGATCTTTATGGATCCGCCGACGTTTTCGAACTCGAAAAAGCTCAAGGGGGTTATGGATATCCAGGCTGACCATGTCGCGCTGATCGATGCTGCTATGGCCTCGCTCTGCCCTGACGGGGTGCTCTATTTCTCCAACAACTTCACCAAGTTCAAGCTCGATGAGGGTCTGGCTACGCGCTATACGGTCGAGGAAATCAGTGCGTCAACGCTGGATCCGGACTTCAAGCGCAATCAGAAGATTCACCGTTGCTGGATGGTGCGTCACCGCCGCGGCTGATGCTCGATTTGCCCATAAAAAAACAGGCCATTGCGGCCTGTTTTTTTATGGCGTGGTGTTCAATCGAGCGGTGTTACCCGGACCAGCAGGCCCAGGACCGGGCTGTCGAGGTAGTGGGTTTCGTTCGAGCGCATGCGCCGGCTCTGCTTGAAATGAAAGTTCTGGCCAACACCATAGCGCGGCAGGCCCGGATCGATCAGGGACAGGTCGATATCCTGACCACCCGGTTCAAAGCGGTTCCACCAGAGGTCCGAGTCGATATGCAGGTAACGCTGGGCGCTGATCTTGAGATAGCCCTCGAGCTCGCTGCGGTTGCCGTAGCGGTTGCCGCCACGAATCTGAATGTAGGGCATCTCGCTGCGGGGTCTGGCCGGTTGGCGCCAGGCTTCATGGAAGACGACCT
>CAYWUD010000513.1:0-1765 GCA_964461355.1 uncultured Pseudomonadales bacterium
CTTCCGCAGGAATTCGGTAATTCTTATACAGGTTAACTGGTTTTGGTGGAGGTGGAGGATCGGCAGGTTTACTCTCCCGCTTCTCCAGAGTCTCTGGGTTTCCTTGAGACACCTCATCTAGAACCAGTACATCTTCTCCATCAAAAGAGAGTCCTGTTGTTTTCGTTTCCACATGTTTCATAGGAGGTGGTTCAACAGGCATTGGATCATCGGTATCATCATCAAATTGTACAAAATCATCACCAATATCTGCAGGTTCATCATCCTCTTCAAGAGAGGGAGTATCCCCAAAGGGAGATGATTCGTCTTCCTCTGCTTCATCTGTATTATGCGGAGAGAGATCACCCATAATAGTATCTACCTCAGGAATCTCTGTAGTATCATCACCATCTACCATAAGTGTGGGAAGAACCTCTGTACTAAAAGATGGAGCTACAGACTCAACAACAGGAGCAATAACGGGTTTCCCGGTTACCCCTCCCGCATCAACTTCTATAATAGGATTCTCCTGATTTTCATCTTCATCATCCTCAAAAAAGTTTTGAGAAAGGGTTTCTACAAACACAGAGTCATCTGGATCATCTTCTTGCTCTACCACCTCAACAACCGGTGGTGTATACAGCTCCTCTGAAGGGTTGTCTATTACACGAGATACAAATTCATCTGAGTTAATTACCGTAGATTTTGTGCTTGTAACCACGGGAGTTACTTGGGGAGTTTCTGTGATATCATCAAGGGTTACACGCTCTGAAGCTGGCTGAACCTTTGATCGGATCAAATTAAACAGTTGTTCACCGTAAGCAACGGCATCTTCTGCAGAGTACTCTGTACCACCTGTTTTTGCCTGAGCAACTGGTGAGGGTTGTTCTTCTTTTTCAGGAGTACTCCCAAGGAAGTTCTGCTGATATTTTTTGCGTATTTCCCTATCTCGATGATCTACTACAATTTGAGCTCCAATATTGCTCCAGTAATTTTCATCATCAACAGAAGGCCCCGCATCTGATGCAACAGGCTCTTCACCTACACTATCTGCGGGATCGGTAAAGCTTTGTCTATACAAATCCTCGTTTCTACTCCCAATATAGTTATTGGCAAACCTTCTAGGAAATGCAATAGTTTCGTGAAACTCCGGCTTCTCGGACTTTGATGTATCTGGAGATACCGACTCAATAGCAGCTTGTTCAGAAACACCACTGGCTGGAAAAATAGAGGTAGTAACCAGAGGTTTTACAGGCATAACCTCCTCTTCATCCTCACCTTCTCGTAAATACTCTACAATGGGAGGGGTGCTTTTTCTTTTTCTTCGTTCCAGAAACTCAACTCTACGATCACCATCAAAGTCATCGGATTCCTCTCTCCGCTCAAGCCCTGGAATAAAGTCAGGCGAATGGAGTCGAGGAACCTCAGGCAGCTTAGGAAAAGAGAGGTGAAGTTTTGGTATCTTTCCCTCTGTATCTTTATTACCCAGGGAGCTTCCTGTACTTTTTTTTGTGCTGGCAGCAACTGCTTGCTTAGACTCTTTTTCCTCTTTTCTCTCTGGTACAAAGGAGCTAAACAGCTTAGAAACGGGCTTCTTTGCCGTTTTTACGGCGGGAGCTTCTCTCTTCATATACACGGTGGTATAGATGAGATACTCAGATACAACCTCAATCACCATAAGGAAAAAGAGGATCCAATGTACAAGGGTTACACTACTTTGAGCATACATAGAAAGAAGCAACTCCCCTCCAGAGTGAACTCCCAAATCATTTACACTCCCTGCAAC
>CAYWUD010000514.1:0-1762 GCA_964461355.1 uncultured Pseudomonadales bacterium
TGATATAGGATTTTCCAAAGTCCCCTACTACGTAACCCTTAATGTATCGAACATACTGTATGAAAAAAGGATCATCCAGTCCCATCTCATCCCGCAGTTGCTCTAACTGCCCTTCGGTTGCCTGCTCCCCTAGAATAAGAGAGGCTGGATCCCCAGGGCTTAAGTAGAGAATTCCATAGACGAGGAAACTCACCCCAAGAAGTATTGGGATGAGTGTTAAAAGTCGTTTTACAATATATTTACCCATGAAAAAATTAATCCTCGAAGTACACTGAGTAGAGTGAAAAGTGCCCTGCTGGATGAGGAACAAAACCCTTTACATTACTTCGAACTGCTTGAACTCGATTCATGTACCAGAGTGGGATGTGAGGGTACTCTCCCATAATAATGGATTGAGCCTCTTCATAAATTTTGAGACGTGATTCGGAATCAGTCTCTTTTCGCCCACTCTCTAGGAGTTCATCAACCTGTGGATTTGAGTAGAAAGTTCTGTTTCCAGCACTTCCCCAGTTATCTGTATGGAAAAGTGGGTGTAGTCCGTAATCCGCATCTCCCGTTACGGTAGTCCACCCAAGAATAAAAACCTCGTGGTCTCCCGCTGCGGTTCCATCTAAATATGCACCCCACTCCATCGGTTTAATAGTGGCAGTTACTCCTATTTCTGCAAGCTGAGCTTGAGCTACTGTAGCTGCTTGAACTCGAAGAGGGTTCTCATTTGTCCAGATTACAAAACTTAAGTTTTCAGCACCAGCCTCTTTGAGAAGTGCCTTTGCTTGCTCTGGGTCGTATCCATAAGGATCAATATCGGTCCAGCCAAAAGCGAGAGGTGCAATGGGAGAGTTAGGCTCTTGTCCCATGTTGTTGAGAATAGTTCTACTTTCAATCATTGGATTAACGTCAATAGCAAGGTTAATTGCTTTTCTAACTCGTACATCTTGGAACTTGGGAAGTTTCATGTTGAATCCCATATATGCGTAGGATAGATCCATATACTCTACGGTATCCACATTCTTATTATTTCTTAATGAAGGAACATCGGATGGGGAAATATCATAAGCAATATCTACATCTCCACCCTCAAGTGCAAGCTTTCGTGCAGAGTTATCTGGATAAGGTTTAAATATAACCTCATCAACCTTTGTAATCCAATCTTCATTCCAATACTCTTCATTTCTTACAAGTCGAATGTCTGCCCCTTGGTTGTAGCTTGCAAACTTAAAAGGAGCTGTTCCTACAGGAATATTGCCATCGTAGGTAGACGCATAATTTTCTCCCTGCTTTTCAACAGTTCCTTTATCTAACATTGCCATGGTTGGGTGTGATAGGTTATTAAGAATAGGAGCATAGGGGAACTCTAACTCAATCTCTATGGTATACTCATCAACAGGTCTAATTTCCTTTACCGCAGCAAGTAAGAAATTTACGTGGCTAGAGTTTTTACCTCTATAGAGAGAGAATACTGCGTCTTCGGAGTCAAACTTCTCTCCGTTATGAAACACTACACCCTCTTGTAGATAGAAAGTCCACACGGTTCCTGTACTATCAACATCCCAGGATTTAGCAAGAAGTGGTTGTACATTAAGATTTTCATCTTGATATATCAATGATTCATAAATGTTTTTTCTGACACGAGAAGATGGTTGGTCATTTTTACCGTGTGGATCAAAAGAAGCGGGATCCGCCGTAGATCCTACTCGGAGTATAATTTTATCTCCATCACTGCCACTGGAGCAGGAAGCCAATAAGACCAAAGCTACAAAGA
>CAYWUD010000515.1:0-1761 GCA_964461355.1 uncultured Pseudomonadales bacterium
ATCACCAGCAGGGGAAACAATAGATACAGAAGTTAAGGGTTGAGTCCCTACAACTGCATTATAAACATTTGTAAGCGCACTATTTGGATCTTTTGCGGTAATTCGTGCTTCACCTGGAGCAACAGCCGTAATAGTTACTACCTCGCCCAGCGCGATTGCCGTTGGATCCTCTGTATCAAAAACAACAACGTCAGTATTATCTATGGTCCATTCGGTAGCTGAAAAATCTGCAACAATAGAGATTCCATCAGGGGTTGTTGAAGGATTAAGCAGTGCTTTAAGATCTAGGGTATCCTGTGGTTTTAAACCAGCCTCTCCAGAAGATACAGGCTTAACCATCATCTCTGCTACTGTCATACCATAGTAAAACTTGAGTCCTCTTGCAGGATCTTCACCATAAATAGTAGCCAACCCAGCAGAAACACCTGTTACAGTACCAGTGTTCTCTCCAACCGTAGCAATCTCTGGGTGTAAACTCTTCCAGACAAGACTATATCCACTGGTCTCTCCTTCAATATTATAGGAAAGAGCCATATTTTGACCTTTAGCAAGCCACCCTCTATCTACATACTCCTGAGGAAGAACAATCTCTGCCTGCACAACCTTCACTGAATGGGTATCTGTAAGCACCTCTTTATTATCTCCAGGAATAGCAACAGAAATCTCAATATCTCCAGCTGCTTTAGGAACAAAAGCTCCATTCCCTTCAATAGAAGCAATCTCAGATTCCGGTGGCAATAGCCACTGCGCTTTCCTTACATTTTCACCATTTGTTGCGTTAGAAGGGATAGGTTCTGCCTTGAATACAACAGATTTATCGTCAATATCTACCCAGCCAGGGCCTGCAATTTTAACGCCTCGGAGCTTTACAAACTCCTTAACCCGTACTACAAGGGCATGGGTCTCTTTAGAACCCTTAGGCTGAACGGTTATTCTTGTTTCTCCAGGCCTAAGCCCCTTAACCGTTACCTCTTTTCCCGATCCTGTAATTTCAAGAATCTCAGGGTTAGCTACGGTCCACACAAAGGCAACCGGCGGCACTTTCGCCTCTACTAAGGTTACATTTACCGTGAGCTTAAACTCCTCACCTTCCCAAATACTTTTCTCCTTATCAACCAAGCTGATAGGGTTGTCTCCTGTAGTATCTGAAAAACTTAAGCTATAAAAGTCTTGTGCAGGTTTTTCTACTCCGTTTACCTGTGAACATCCTAAAATAACAAGTAACAGAAAAACACTCAAAGACAACGATGCTGTTAAAATCTTTTTCATATTCCCCCCTAAGGCAATAAAATCCTATAGTATAGTGTTATATAATACACATTCAAGTAATTTATTTCAAGTCTACTCATATTCACTTTGTGAAAAATCTTCTTTTTATTTTTTACAGAGGACTTATGTATATAAATGATTTTATATACATAAGCGTGGCAGACTCTTACA
The DNA here is from genome assembly GCA_964461355.1 of uncultured Pseudomonadales bacterium. GTDB lineage: Bacteria > Pseudomonadota > Gammaproteobacteria > Pseudomonadales > CAYWUD01 > CAYWUD01. The sequence goes on from CAYWUD010000515.1 coordinate 1,441, forward strand.
CATACACAGAATATCCATAACACGCAAGAAATATACAGAACTTCTCAAAATAAGTGTTCCGCAAGGCAGGTCACAAAACCCCCATGCAGAGGAGTTCATCAATAAAAAAGGGAGCCTTAAAAGAAGGCTCCCTTTTATTATTATAGCAATACACTTCTACCAGTGTCCCGCATAACACTTATGACAATTTACTGGATGATAATTAATATACCCCCACTCACCCATTTTAGTTCCTGTAAAAGCACCATTCATCTCAAGGTCTTTATCAACAACCCAACTAGATAGATCTTGTCGGAACTGTGAAGACCTTGCAAAGGAGGA
>CAYWUD010000516.1:0-1760 GCA_964461355.1 uncultured Pseudomonadales bacterium
GAAAATGAATAGTTTATTACAACTCAAAGGTAATTTTGAACAAGCTAAAAATAATTCTACACCCGGTTCTAGTAAACTACCTGCTGGACAACTGGTGAGAATAGATAAATTGCAAAGTTTGATAAATAACTTACTCAAACTGAAAAGTTTTTGGGAAGCTGAAGATATCATACCAGGTGCGTTAGTTAGTGTATATTATATAAAAGTGGCTGCCAAAAGTAATAGAGTTAGAAAGTTATTATCAAAAAGTAGGGTTACATCAAATAGCTCAATAGTAGGTGCTAGGTTTTCAGAAGATGAATCACCAAAACATATAATTACACATTATGTTTCAATGGATATAATTGACAGCTCAATAGAGAATCTAAAGAAATGTACTAAAATAGTTGCAGAGGAATATAACGGGTGTATTACTAGTAATGATATCGTTCAACTGAATGATAAAAAAGTGTTTTTGAAATCAGAAGAAGTAGCAAGGACGACTTTTGTAAATGTAATCGTAGATGCATATTATGTTGAAAAATTTGATGTATTAGTTGAAACGGAAGAGATTAAAGATGAGTCGATTATTACAATCTATAAAACTGATATGAAAGCAACTAAGATCATGGAAAAAATTGGTGTAAATTTACACTTTACTAGAGTTATGGATGATACCACCATTTTGTTAAGGCCAGACGAACTTCAAACACTTATGAGCAAAGCTCCATACCTTATTTCAATGGCTGTAACAGATTTGACTAAGATCGATGCAGCAGACTTTGATTTTGCAGAAGATAGTGTGATAAAAATACCGAGTCCTACAACAGAACCTATAATTGGTGTTATTGATACTATGTTTGATGATAGTGTATATTTTTCTGAATGGGTTGATTTTAAGAATATGTTGCCAAGTGAAATAACTCTGTCACCAAGTGATTATAAGCATGGTACAGCTATATCTTCAATTATTGTAGATGGTCCGGCATCAAATCCTAACTTAGATGATGGCTGCGGTAGATTTAGAGTAAGGCATTTTGGTGTTGCAGCAGGTAATCAGTTTAGTTCATTTACAATTTTAAGAAATATCAATGAAATTGTATCTAACAATAAGGATATTAAAGTATGGAATTTATCGTTAGGCTCTAAACTTGAAATAAATCCTAACTTTATTTCCCCAGAGGCTGCAATTCTTGATAGGATTCAATATGAGAACGATGTACTATTTGTAATTGCAGGTACAAATAATCCAACGCCGGATAAAGAACTTAGAATTGGAGCGCCTGCAGATTCGATAAATTCTGTTGTGGTAAATTCCGTGAATAGTAGTGGACAGCCTGCGTCTTATACTAGGAGGGGGCCGGTATTGTCATTTTTTACAAAGCCAGATATAAGTTATTATGGAGGCGATTCAGGAGAACCTATGAGAGTGTGTACACCTACAGGTGAGGGTTTTGTAAGAGGGACTTCTTTTGCTGCTCCTTGGATTGCTAGGAAATTGTCATATTTAATTGATGTTTTAGACTTGAGTAGAGAAGTGGCAAAAGCATTATTGGTTGATTCGTCAACTGGTTGGGGTGAAGAAAAAGGTGATTTGTTACTGCGTGGTCATGGTGTTGTACCTATTAAAATTAATGATATTATCGAGTCACAAGATGATGAAATTCAATTTGTTCTATACGGAGTTTCTGAAGAGTATGATACATATAATTACAATATTCCAGTTCCTGTAAGTAAAGAGAAACATCCACAGCACTATAAGAAAATATTTTAACTTAAGA
>CAYWUD010000517.1:0-1755 GCA_964461355.1 uncultured Pseudomonadales bacterium
CTCGGTCGCGGGTGAAAGCGTGTACGACCATCCGTTCCTGTGGGGCTCCAAACGCACCGGTCCGGATCTGGCGCGTGTCGGCGCCCGCTACTCCGACGACTGGCACCGCGCCCACCTGTTCAACCCCCGCGATGTCGTGCCCGAATCGGTCATGCCCGCCTATCCCTGGCTGGCCTACAACCGCCTGGATGGCCGCCATACCGCCGACAAGATGAGCGCACTGCGCGCCATCGGTGTGCCCTACAGTGACGAAGAGATCACCGGTGCCGCCGATGCCGTGCGCGGCAAGACTGAGATGGATGCCCTGGTGGCCTATCTGCAGGGCCTGGGCACATCATTGACGAACAAGCGGTAAAGCGATGGATATCAACGATCTGCGGGGCCTGGCCACCGTATTTGCAATGATCGCTTTTATTGGCGTGTGCCTCTGGGCCTACAGCAGCAAGCGCAAGGCCCAGTTCGACGATGCAGCTCAGCTGCCCTTCGCCGACGAAGCTCCGCACGCCAAGCACGGGATTGAACAGGAGAAACAAGACAATGACTGATTCCCTCTTCTGGGATGGCTGGATTGCGATACTGACCCTGACCTGTCTGGGTCTGATTATCTGGGTACTGCTCGCCACGCGTCGCAATCAGCGCCGCGAGCTGACCGAAGAAACCACCGGCCATAACTACGACGGTATCGAGGAACTGGACAACCCGCTGCCGCAGTGGTGGCTGTACCTGTTCGTACTGACCCTGGTGTTCGGCGCCGCCTATCTGGCGATTTACCCCGGTATCTGGAAAGGGGTCGCCGACTGGAGTGCAACCGGTCAGCTGGAACAGGAAACCCAGCAGCATCAGGCACGCTATGCGGAAAACTTCGCCCGCTACGCCAAGATGCCGATTCCGGAAGTCATCCAGCACGAACAGGCCCTGCGCATGGGGCAGCGTATCTTTTCCAACAACTGCGCCCTGTGCCACGGCTCCGACGGTGGCGGTGCCTTTGGCTTCCCGAACCTGCGTGATGGTGACTGGCTCTACGGCGGCGCGCCTGAAACCATCAAGACCACCATCATGGATGGGCGTCAGGGGCAGATGCCCAGCTGGGTCAGCATTATCGGTGAGCAGGGCGTCAAACAGGTCAGCAGTTACGTACGCAGCCTCAGCGGCCTGGACGTCACTGCTTCCGAACGCGATCTGGCTGCCGGCGCGAAGATTTTCAGCACCAGCTGCTCCGCCTGCCATGGCGCCGATGCCAAGGGCATTCAGGGCGTAGGCGCCCCCAACCTGACCGACAGCACCTGGCTGTACGGCTCCAGCCAGGCACAGGTCGAATACACCGTACGCCGTGGGCGTAACGGGGTGATGCCGGCCTGGCACGAGCGCCTTGGCGAAGAAAAGGTACACCTGGTCGCCGCCTACGTTTTCAGCCTGTCACAAGCCGACAGCAAGCCCGCTCAACCCGAGTAACATGAGCCCCCGGATCGGCCTGCACAGGCCGACCCGCCCCTCCTGCCCTCCCGGCCAACCCGGACCGGCAGCACAATTTCAGGTTCGATGTCAGGTGATCCCATGACGGCCAAACCGCACTCAGATTCAGAGCAGATCGAAATAGTCGACCTGTATCAGAAACGCGAGAAGATCTATGTCCGCGCCTTCAAGGGGCGCTTTCGCACGCTGCGCCTGATCGGCGGCACCCTGCTCTTTGCGCTCTATTTCGGTACCGCCTGGATCAACCTGGACGGCCAGCAGATCATCCTGTTCGATCTGCCA
>CAYWUD010000518.1:0-1748 GCA_964461355.1 uncultured Pseudomonadales bacterium
CTATGACGGCGCGCCCATGTTTCCGGACGCCGACAACCTGTGGCAGCTGATCAGCGAGGAACAGGTCAGCGTCTTCGGTACCAGCGCCGCGTATCTGGCGGCGACCGAAAAAGCCGGACTCAGGCCCGGCCAGCAGCAGGACCTTGGCGCCCTCAAGACCCTGCTCTCGACCGGCTCGCCGCTGGCCGCCGAGCAGTTCGAGTATGTCTATAGGACCATCAAGAGCGATCTGATGCTGGCCTCGATCTCCGGCGGCACCGATATCATCTCCTGCTTTGCCCTGGGCTGCCCGCTGCGCCCGGTGTATGCCGGCCAGCTGCAGTGCCGTGGACTCGGCATGGCGGTGGCGGTCTTCGATGCCGCAGGACAGCCGGTGACGGGCGAGCGCGGCGAGCTGGTCTGTACCGAGCCGTTTCCCTCGATGCCGCTCGGGTTCTGGCAGGACCCGGACGGCGCGCGCTATCAGGCGGCCTACTTTGCCCGCTACCCCGGCGTCTGGACCCAGGGCGACTTTGCCGAGCTGACCGCAGAAGACGGCCTGATCATCCATGGCCGCAGCGACAGCACCCTCAATCCCGGCGGCGTACGCATCGGCACCGGCGAAATCTACCGTCAGGTCGAGCAGCTGCCCGAGGTGCTCGAATCACTCTGTATCGGTCAGCAGTGGCAGGGGGATGAGCGCATCATCCTGTTTGTGCATCTGCGTCCCGATGAGGTGCTGACCGAGGCGCTCGAGGATGAGATCCGCAGCCGCATTCGCCGCGAACTGAGCCCGCGCCATGTACCGGCGCGGATCATCCCGGTGGGCGAACTGCCACGCACGCGCTCGGGCAAGCTGGTCGAACGGGCGGTGCGCGAACGGGTCCATGGTCGTCCGGTCGACAATCTCGAGGCCATTGCCAATCCCGAAGCCCTCGAGCAGTTTGCCGACCTCAAGGCTCTGCGCGACTAGCCACGCGTGGCCGTACGCCGCGCGGCCAGCTGCTGCAGCCCCACGGCGGCAATAATCAGGACCAGACCGATCAGGGAGGCAGGCGCGATCGTTTCATCGAGCAGCACGCTGATCAGATACAGGCTGATAAAGGGCGAGAGAAAGATCAGATTGGCGATCCGCGCCGTATGGGTTGCCGCGCGCAGGGCCGCCAGCCATAGCAGAAAGCTGATCCCCATCTCGAAGAGGCCGATATAGAGCGCGCCGGCAAGCGCCACCGGACTCGGCCAGCCACTGCCGAGCCAGAGCGCCAGCCCGCCCAGCGGCAGCAGCGCCAGGGCAAAGCAGAGCAGCAGCGCGACCTCGGGCGGCTCCTGATTACGGGCATTGAGCAGCCAGTACAGCGCCCAGATCAGCGTACTCAGAAGCGCCAGCGCCACCCCCAGCGGATCAGTGAATTGAAGCTGCCAGAAGGGACCGCCGGTGGCGATCACCAGCACGCCGAAATACCCGAGCACCAGCGCCGCGAGATCGGCGCGCCCCAGTCGCTGCCCCAGCATCGGCACCGCCAGCAGCGCCAGCAGCAGCGCCCAGCTGTAGTTGATCGGCTGCGCCTGCTGCGCCGGCAGGCGATCGTAGGCGGCAAACAGCAGGAGATAGTAGGCACAGGGATTGAGAGCCGAGAGCAGCAGATAATAGCCGGGACGCTGCCTGAGCGCCCGCAGCAGACAGCGCCACTGGCGCCGCACACTGACCACCAGCGCCAGCAGAAGCGCCGACACCAGCACGGCCCAGAACAGCAGGGCCGCAGGGCCTA
>CAYWUD010000519.1:0-1746 GCA_964461355.1 uncultured Pseudomonadales bacterium
AGTATTATTAAGATGGGCGTATCGGTAGCACCCTTTGTTTGGGCAAGTAGAATTCTGAGGTCTCCCAAAAGTAAAAGAAGAAGAAAGCAAATTATACGAGGAATACTTGGAGTAACATTCTCTCTTGTTCCTTTTTTTGTGGCAATGATACTTGTTGATGGTATGATTCAAGGTATCTCAGGACGGTATATAGAGATTCATACATATCACTATCAGGTGAGAGAACTCTCTTCAGATCAAGAAGATCGAGATCAACTGCTTAATAGGTTAGAATCTCTTGAAGGGGTTCGTGTTGCTACAGAGATTAAAGAGGCTAATGGTATTATTATGGAAGGAGATCGACGAACTGGTGTTCTTTTACGAGGCCTTCCTGACGGGTATAATGAGATAGATCAAGGTTTTTCCGAAACCCTTATTATTGATCAAGGTGTATGGGATCTTTCCTCAGAGAGTAGTGCTGTTATAGCATCATCATTAGCCAATGAGTTAGGAGTTACCGTTGGCAGCACAATAAACCTACTTACTCCACTTATTGCTCCAAACGGAAAAACATTCCTAAAAAAGAGTAGCTTTACTGTGACCGCTACCTTTTCTACGGGATACCATAGCTTGGGAGCAAATACGGTATATATTCAGGATAAAAAAATTGATAAACTTTTTCCTCAGGTTATCCCATATATTGGAATTAAGATTGACTCTTACGGTATGTATACAGGGATTGGTCATGTTGCACAGGTATATGATACTGTTGGTGCTGCTGGTCGGATTATTGAGTGGGTAGAGTTAGAAAATGATCTCTATAGAAACTTTCTTAACTCTAAGCAGTTTATCCAGATTGTTATGATACTTATTTTTCTTATAGCATCAATAAATATCTCTACAACCATACTATTTGTGGGACTTGAATCAACCGATGATGTAGCACTTATGCGTGTACATGGTGCAAGTCGTAAAACTATAGGATACACCTTTTTATTGGTTGGAGGACTTATAGGTTTTGTAGGAGCTCTGCTTGGAGTTATTTTAGGACTCATATTGGGATCAAATATTGGTATTGTTATTCGTGGGATACAAAGGTTTCTCATAATGATAGGTGCTGGGGGTGATTCATTTAATTTCTATCTTACAGATATTCCTGTAATTATAAACCCATCCTCCGTAGTGTTTACATTTTTTGTGGTACTTCTTCTTGCGCTTCTTTTCTCTCTAGTTCCTGCTAGAAGAATTTCACGACAGCAGATAACAGCACTGCTTCGTAAGAGTTGACGTGTCTCTCAGTTCTGAGTATTCTAAGCGAAGGAGCTAATTGTATATGGGAATAAACATTTCTGCAGCAGTACATAGATTGGTTATGGTAGATGCGAAATCTATTGCGAGAACCTACCAGGGAAGGGAGATACTTCCAGAGCATCTTGTGTTTGCTCTACTACGTTCTGAAAATACCGCTGCTGTCCGGATTATTAAAAAACTACATATTATAGACCAAGATCTTATTGATCTTATTGAGATGGATTTACCCAAACCAAAACACCAGCCTTTGCCATTAGAGCAGGGTGAAGTAAAGGTTGGTAAACGAATCAATGAGATTATTTCTCAAGGGGTAAAACTGTCACATAATATGGGTGACTCTGTCTTTAGAACAGACCACCTTCTATACGCATTGCTCAGTGATAATACCAGTACCTTTTATCATTATCTTATTGATAGTGGTCTTACGATGCAAACAGTTGCTCAACATATAAAAGA
>CAYWUD010000520.1:0-1742 GCA_964461355.1 uncultured Pseudomonadales bacterium
AATATTGCAAGTTGTGTTCTCTTTAGTTATGGGGCTACAATAATATATCTGTTAGACTGGAGGAAAAGTTATGATAAAAATACGGATCGCCTTACTATTATTACTATGTACGATGGTTGTATTTGTTTTCACTGGTTGTGAGAATGATTCTCATTCTGCCAAATCTAAAAATGATTCATTATCTGCTGTTTTCTCTCAAGATGAGTTACTAAGCCCATATGAACAAGAGTTTACAATCACTACGGTAGAAAGACTGTTTGGTAATATGCCTATCTATAAAGGATCAGCCTATGAAGAGTTGTATAGCTCTTATGGTATTAATGTTGATGTCGAGTGGTATTCCGATCCTACACAATACTCTAGTAAAGTAAATGCTATTATCGCTTCTGGAAATATTCCAGATCTTATGTTTGTTCATGAACCACAAGCTATGAATACACTAGTACGAAGTGGCATGACCACCGATATTGGTCCTTTACTTCAGTATTTAACACCCGAAGCAAAAAAGTTTGTTACCGAGGGAATCGGGAAAGATGCATTAGAAAGTGTAACGTACGATGGTAAAATTGCCCTGTTACCAGCAAATATTACCACCCTTATAAATAACTCTCACCCCTTATTTATCCGAAAGGATTGGTTGGATAACTTAAGCTTAGAGCTTCCCAAAACTATGGAAGACTTTAAGCAGGTAGCCCTCGCATTTACTCAGAATGACCCCGATGGGAATGGAAAAGATGACACCTATGGAGTTGCTATAGCAGGACAAACAAGTCTCCTTAACCCAGGATACGGACTGTTTGGTTTTTTTGGAGGATATGGAGTTCAGCCCTGTATGGGATATGATGGAGCTCTATTTTACTCAGAAGATGCATATGGTAATGCTGTATGGGATGGAGAGAGCCCTCGGGTAAAAGAGGGGTTGCAGCTACTACAAGATCTGTATAAAGCCAAGGCTATTCCTTCAGACCTTCCTACTATGAATGAATCACGTGTTATGGAGGACTTAAATGGAGGTAAGGCGGGAATGGTGTTTGGTGTACGTGGTTTTCCTATCTGGGCGATTAATAAAACCATATTAAATAATCCAGAAGCAGAGTGGTACGCTATAAATATGCCTACCGCTGAGGGTGTTGATTTTGCCCCAGTATTTGCATCTCAACCAGTGAATGCGGTGTATGCAATTTCTGCTGATGCAGAACATCCAGAAGCTATTATGAAAATGATTAATGTGTACATTGATGCAACTCTCCCTAATAGCAAAAATTTTAATCCGACGTTTACTCTATCAAATGAAGCTGGTCCCTATATTGTAGGAGGCGTATCTGATCCTAATCGAGAAAAAGAAGAAAACTTACTTTTCTTTGAGGGCTACAAGGCGGCAGAGAGTGGCGACATGACTATTTTTAATGAGAACCCAAACCTTATGGCTCGCTATGAAAAAGTAAAGGAGTATTTAGAAACTGGAGATCCAACTTTGTGGCCATTTTGGAACGCCTTTTATCCTGGTCCAGGACACTCTTGGTACTTAACCTTTGCAGAAAACGATGAGAGCATGATTAAGAAAAATCTCTGGTGGGGGCTTCCTACTAATTCTATGGTTGCTTATCTTCCTATCTATAAAAAGATGGCAGAGGAAACCATGACCCGAATTATTACGGGGGACGCCGATGTTTCAGCGTGGGATAAAATGGTATCCGATTGGAACAAACTTGGAGGTGATATTATTACCGAAGAGGTTCGAA
>CAYWUD010000521.1:0-1733 GCA_964461355.1 uncultured Pseudomonadales bacterium
GGTGAGGATGTTGAAAACATCATCCAGAAACTGTTGCAAAAATGCGATTACGATGTGGAAAAGGCCCAGATGGGTATCGTCTACATCGACGAGATCGACAAGATTTCGCGTAAGTCCGACAACCCTTCTATTACCCGCGATGTTTCCGGCGAAGGCGTGCAGCAGGCCCTGTTGAAGCTGATCGAAGGCACCGTGGCATCCGTACCGCCGCAGGGTGGTCGCAAGCATCCGCAGCAGGAGTTTCTGCAGGTCGATACTCGCAATATCCTGTTTATCTGCGGGGGCGCCTTTGCCGGCCTGGAGAAGGTGATTCGCGACCGCTCCGAAAAGGGTGGTATTGGCTTCTCGGCTGAGGTGAAAAGCAAAGATACCGGCAAGAATGTCGGTGAGACCTTCCGTGAACTGGAGCCCGAGGATCTGGTGCGCTATGGCCTGATTCCGGAGTTTGTCGGACGTTTGCCGGTCATTGCGACGCTCGACGAGCTCGATGAGGATGCACTGGTCAGTATTCTGTGTGAGCCGAAGAACAGTCTGACCAAGCAGTACGCACGTCTGTTCGAGATGGAAGAGGTCGAGCTCGAGTTCCGTGAAGATGCGCTGCGTGCCGTTGCCCAGAAGGCCATGGAGCGCAAGACCGGTGCTCGTGGTCTTCGTTCGATCCTGGAGAGCGTGTTGCTCGAAACCATGTACGAGATTCCGTCGCAGTCATCCGTGAGTAAGGTCGTGATCGACGCCAGCGTAATTCGTGGCGAGTCACAGCCGATCCTGCTGCACGAAAACAGCGAGCATGAAGCCCTGCCCAAGGCAATGCCGGAAGAGTAAGGGCAAAGCAAGTCCAAAAAAGGATCGCCGTGGCGATCCTTTTTTATTTTTGAAGACGCAATAAAAAGCCCGGACATCTGTCCGGGCTTTTTATATGCAGTCTTTACTGAACCAGTTCGTTATCACCGAACATGCCGGCAAACAGTGCGGTGGAGAGGTAACGTTCACCGGAGTCGGGCAGGATGACCACGATATGCTTGCCTGCGTGCTCCGGCTGCTGGGCGACCCGCAGTGCCGCAGCCGTGGCCGCGCCGGCGGAAATGCCGGCCAGAATACCTTCTTCTTTCATCAGGCGGTGAGCTGTTTCCATTGCCTCTTCATTGCTGATCTGCTCAACCTGATCGATCAGGGATAAATCGAGGTTCTTCGGCACAAAACCGGCACCGATGCCCTGGATCTTGTGCGGGGCCGGGGCCGGCGTTTCGCCTGCCAGTGTCTGGGTGATCACCGGGCTGGCAACCGGCTCGACGGCGACGGTGGTAATCGCCTTGCCCTGTTTCTGTTTGATGTAGCGGCTGATGCCGGTGATGGTGCCGCCGGTACCGACGCCGGCAACCAGAACATCGACCAGACCGTCAGTATCGTCCCAGATTTCAGGACCGGTGGTCTTTTCGTGGATGGCCGGGTTGGCCGGGTTCTCGAACTGCTGCAGCAGCAGGCGGTTTGCAGGATCTTCTGCGACCAGCTCGCTGGCCTTATCGATCGCGCCCTTCATGCCCTTGGCGCCTTCGGTCAGAACCAGGTTGGCGCCCAGCGCTTTCATCAGCTGGCGCCGCTCCAGGCTCATGGTGTTGGGCATGGTCAGGGTCAGTTTGTAGCCGCGGGCACTGGCAACGAAAGCGAGTGCAATACCGGTATTGCCACTGGTCGGCTCCACTAGCTCCATGCCCGGTTTAAGGCGGCCGCTTTGT
>CAYWUD010000522.1:0-1727 GCA_964461355.1 uncultured Pseudomonadales bacterium
CCGGAGATAAAAAGAAGCAGAACAAGGAGCGGATTGAAGGGGAGCTTGATGGGCTGCATGACCTGCCTGGCTGCGGTTGGGCTGAAATGGTGAGCGGGCCAGAAAAAGGCCGTGTTCTGTCGTTCAGTCTAGCGAGTAATGGCCTGGCAATAACCTGCTGTGGCGCAAGGATCGGGCTGATCGCAGCGGGCCGGCCGTTTTATGATCCGGGAACAAAAAGCCCCGCGGCGAACCGCGGGGCTTTAATGGCATCAGCCGATACCGGGAACAGACTGGGGCGTGATCAGAGTGCCGCCAGAGCGCTGTTCAGGGTTGAGCTCGGACGCATGGCGGCAAAGGCCAGTTCATCGTTCGGGTGGTAGTAACCGCCGATGTTGACCGGTTTGCCCTGAGCGGCGTTGAGTTCGGCTACGATCTTCGCTTCGTTGTCGGTCAGGTTCTTGGCCAGCGGGGCAAAGCGGGCCTTCAGTTCGGCGTCCTGATCCTGTGCAGCCAGAGCTTCGGCCCAGTACATCGCCAGGTAGAAGTGGCTGCCGCGGTTATCCAGCTCGCCGACCTTGCGGGACGGAGACTTGTTGGTGTTGAGGAACTTCGCAGTTGCTGCGTTCAGGGCGTTACCCAGAACCAGCGCCTTGGCGTTGTCGGTCTTCTGACCCAGTTCTTCCAGGGAAACGGCCAGGGCCAGGAATTCACCGAGCGAATCCCAGCGCAGGTGACCCTCACGCTCGAACTGCTGTACGTGCTTGGGCGCAGAGCCGCCGGCACCGGTTTCGTACAGACCGCCACCGGCCAGCAGCGGCACGATGGAGAGCATCTTGGCGCTGGTGCCCAGTTCCAGAATCGGGAACAGGTCGGTCAGGTAGTCACGCAGCACGTTACCGGTTACGGAGATGGTATCCAGGCCCGCCTTGACCCGTTCCATGGTGTAACGGATCGCCTCGACCGGTGCCAGAATCTTGATCTCAAGACCGCTGGTGTCGTGTTCGGGCAGGTACTGGTTCACCTTCTCGATCAGGCTGGCGTCGTGGGCGCGGTCTGCGTCGAGCCAGAAGATCGCCGGGGCGCCGGTAGCGCGGGCACGGTTAACGGCCAGCTTGACCCAGTCGCGGATCGGCGCGTCCTTGGTCTGACACATGCGGAAGATATCACCGGCTTCGACGGACTGTGCCATCAGGGTGTTGCCGGCGCCATCAACGACACGGATGCTGCCATTTGCCGGGGCCTGGAAGGTCTTGTCGTGAGAGCCGTACTCTTCGGCTTTCTGTGCCATCAGGCCGACGTTGGATACGTTACCCATGGTGGCAACATCAAAGGCACCGTTTTCCTTGCAGAAATCAATGGTGGCCTGGTAGATGCCGGCGTAGCAGCGATCCGGGATCAGCGCCTTGGTGTCGTGCAGCTGGCCGTCGGTACCCCACATCTTGCCCGAATTTCGGATCATGGCCGGCATGGACGCATCGATGATCACATCGCTCGGTACGTGCAGGTTGGTGATGCCGCGATCGGAATCGACCATCGCCAGTTCCGGGCGGGTCTCATAAACGGCCTTGAGGTCCGCTTCGATTTCAGCGCGCTGGGCTTCCGGCAGGCTGGCGATCTTGCTGTAGACATCACCCAGACCGTTGTTGGCGTTGACACCCAGCTGTTCGAATACGGCGGCGTGTTTGGCGAACACATCCTTGAAGTAGACGGTAACCGCGTGGCCGAACATGATCGGGTCGGAGACC
>CAYWUD010000523.1:0-1726 GCA_964461355.1 uncultured Pseudomonadales bacterium
AGACTGTATGTCCATTAAATGCACTCGCAGTACTGGTAGCCGTAGTAAACTCCCAGCCAGACATGCCCTCACCCGTAAGGGAATTTTCGGTTCCATTAAAAAGAGCTGCTAAAGAGGTAGCTCCAGGACTACCAATCTTACCAAAGGTCCAATTCTTTGCATTCTTTCCTGTAAAACCAGAACCATTAAACATATTAGCTCCACTTGTCAGCATAGGAAAACTCAAACCTGAAACATTCTCTCCTGTAAACGCAGTGTTATAGAACAAGCTATAGGCAAGCTCTACATTGGCGAGATTCTTATTCCACTGAGCCACTCCTTCTTCCGTATCAAGGCCACGTCCTGTAAAGCTACCCGAGCTATAGAACATATCCCGTGCATCTTTAAGACTCGGCATATTCCACTGACTTATATCAGGGTCTAATACAGCACAGCCATATACCATACCTAAAGCAATCTCTAGCTTAGGGAAGTTCCAGGTGTATAGATAATCTCCCCTAAAGCTATCAGAGAGAGAGAACATATAGGTAGCATCTTTCAATTCAGGAAAATCCCAATCACTCATCCGCTCTCCAGTAAGAGCATCGGTATTGTAAAACATACCATGGCCATCTGTCAATTTAGGAAATTTCCACCCTGACATATCCTTTCCCGTAAGAACGGAATGACCATTAAAGGCGTTTCTCGCACTGGTGGCAGTGGTAAACTCCCAGCCAGACATACCTTCTCCTATAAGGGATCTTTCTGTTCCATTAAAGAGATCTGCCAGAGAGCTAGCTCCCGAGCTACCAATCTTACTAAAGGTCCAGTTCTTTGCGTTCTTCCCTGCAAAACCGGAACCACTAAACATACTATTTGCAGTGGTCAAACTAGGAAACTTTAGGTTAGAAAGGTCCTCTCCGGTAAAGGAGCTAGCACCAGTAAACATATTTGAGGCGGTAGTTAGGTTTTTAAAGTTGTCATTCCACGCTTCTAGCCACTCTCCGGTAAACTTAGATGCACCTCGAAACATGTCAGTCGCATTCTCAAGAATTGGCATATCCCAAGTGCTTAAATCACCATTAAAGTTATCTGTATCCTGAAACATTCCAGAAGCATTTTTAAGAGCTGGGAAGTTCCAACCACCCATATCATTTCCTATAAGGGTATCCACATTGTTAAACATATTAGTAGCAGTTGTTACATCGGGGAAACTCCAGTTGGACATACCATTTCCTGTTAATGAGTCCCAGTAAGTCCGAAAAAGTCCATTCAAGCTAGTAATACCCTTAAAGGTCCACCCTGACATTCCTTCTCCTGTAATCCTAGATTCCTGACCACTTTCAAAGATACCATCCCTAATCCGGTCATTTCCACTCTGACCTGTAAACCATGGACCACCCCAATTCCAGTTTTTCATATTTGTACCAGCCATTCTTGTACCTGAAAAGAACTCTCTACCACCATCCCAAAGCCCTCCACTAAGACTTAGAATATTCCAGTCTGAAGAGCCCTCACCTGTATAGTTATCAGAATTACGAAAGAAAGATACTGCATTTGTAGCTACTGGCATATTCCAGTTATTCATCTCTTTACCAATAAGACCATCTGCATTATAAAACATTCTAGTAGCAGTTGTGAGGGATGCCCAGTTAAGATCTGACATATAATTACCCGTATAACTATTTGTATTTCCGAACATGCTGGCAGTTGTTGTTACATTATCAACACTCCATCCAGAAAATAC
>CAYWUD010000524.1:0-1723 GCA_964461355.1 uncultured Pseudomonadales bacterium
ACTGACCTATATCCGCATTATAATACCGAAATCTATTATAATAAAGCCCGCTCTCCTCATTATCATATTTTACACCTCAATGTTGCCATTTTCAAAATGATAATGAGGCATGCTAGCTGAAGTAAACTCTTCTTCAAATTCTATTGTTTTATGATGTTCTTTTTTAATTTTAAAAAAGTGGTTTCTTAAAGCCCAAGCCAGAACTGTTTCATTTAGGGGATACCCTGTAATCATTCCTGATGCCTGATTAGTTTTTATCCAAACCACAGCCTTATCAAATGAATCAAAAACTGCATAAGGTAATTGCCCATTTTGTAATATCCAAATATATTTATCATCCATAATTATTTACAATCTCCTGTTTTTCCATTTACCTTCTTTTCATGTTGAAAATGTTTACCTATTTTATTTCCAGATTTTCTAATATCTTTAATATTTCTATCGACTACATTTTGTTGTTAAGGGGATAAAGGAGGGTTATTGGGAAGAGGTTTGCCATTAGGGCCAATTCTGGTTTTTAGTCCTTGGGCTTCAACATGCATATGAGCAGGTCCATGATCATTGCCAAAATGGTTATGGGTTATACGAATTCCACCTTGCTCATAATGATAATATGTCCAAGCCTCTTTTTCTATTGCTTCCATTACAGCCTCCTTTTGCTTCATGTTTATGTGAACTGGTTTTCTAATGGATCTTCTACCTATAATTTATTCGGTTCCTCACTCCCAACCAAATTTTTCTTTTAAAAACTCATAGTTAACGGTTTCTTTTACTTTTTGTATCCACGCTTGCGGTGTTACATCCTTCCCAGAAATACAATCGTTGTTTCTATACACATTTGTGGAAGGTTGATATTGCACTGCCCTTACTTTTAGTCTCTCTCTATTAATTAATTTTCTTATCGGTTAGTGTATGATTTCGTAAGGGATTGCGGACTGCGTTCGTATCCACAGTTACTGAAGTTGAAGCGGGAGACCAAGTTTCGCATACCACTGAGACCCTTATGAATTATACACATTGTTGTGCTTTCGTTATTTTTCATTATCAAATTGATCTTCATAATCCTTTACATGATGTGGAAATTCCTCCTCATAAAATGGATATGGTATCCCAAGAATCGTTATTTCAAATCCCTCTGAATCAAATCCAGTAATATAATTTCCTTGTCCAGCTATTTCATTCCTATCGGAATCTTGAACTTGAAGATTTGGTATTACAGTTGTATCAATGAAGTTGTACTCAGAGTCATCTGTATTTATTTTTACTTTTTGTTCCAAGCAATATTTTTTCAGAAAGTCATAACCAGATTTAATCTCAATAAATTCAATCAATCCTGTGACAACTCCCATTGGAGCATCAGCTTTTTCTAATCTTGTAGTTCCAATTTTTTTTCCATCCAGTAATATGTCATAGATTTTATTCATATATGGATGATCCTTTCATAATAATCATAAAATTCTCCCAAGTGGCTTTGTCTGCATCAATATTCAATTTCATATTATCGTAATAACCTTGTACATCTTCAGTATAACTCTCCATTGCTTCTAAAAAATCCTCAAGAGTCTTATTCTCCCATTTTGAATCATTGTTTGTCAGGTCTTTTCTAAACTCTTTAAGAAACTCTATAAAATCTAATCTTGTCATATATTGTACTCCTTATCTTTATGCTTAACCACTAAAGGAATAAGTTGAACATACCGAGAATCAATATACTTTGATGCAG
>CAYWUD010000525.1:0-1693 GCA_964461355.1 uncultured Pseudomonadales bacterium
CCTGTTCCTTTTCCGTGGCGGCGCTCAAGGCGGGGGCCGAATCGGTCGTGAATATTGATATGGCCAGGGGCGCCCTGGCGACGGGACAGAGAAATCATCAGTTGAACGGTCTGGACATCCAGCGCGCGCACTTTCTGCCCCATGATATTTTCCGTTCGATGAGCAAGTTACAGAAATATGGCCCCTATGATCTGGTGGTGATGGACCCGCCATCACGCCAGAAGGGGAGTTTCGAGGCCGAGAAGGACTACGGCAAGCTGATCCGTAAAATGCAGCCGATGCTGGCCGATGGCGCCGAGATTCTGGCCTGCCTGAACGCCCCTTATCTGGGCGAGTCGTTTCTGCCCGAGCGCTTTGCTAAAAACCTGCCCGATTGTGTGCTGGTCGAGCGTTTGGCGCAGCGTGATGATTTCCCCGAAGCGGATCTGAACTGTTGCTTGAAGATGCAGGTGTTTAAAAAGCAGGCGCATTGACGGGCGTTTATTGCCTCAGAGGGCAGGCAAGTGATGCACGGTGGGTTGCTCGTTTGCTCCTCGCAGAATGCCGTCTCGGTCGCCCTATGCCGCTTTGCCCTTCCTCGACCACTGCACGCAGGGTAGTTCGCTTTCAAGTGATACGGCCGCCAGTCGGTTGCGCGGGCCTTAATTGGTGCTGACGCGGATCTGAATGAAAAAGCCCGCCCTGAAACAGGGCGGGCTTTTTGCTGGCAGAAGGCCGCGGTGCCCGGGCGGGGTGGAGCGCTACGCCCGGGCGTTGTCTGTGGCTACTCCTTGATGATGTTGCGCTCGTAGCTCAGGCGCTTGGCGGCATCGAGTGTCAGCATCTGCATAAAGGCCTTGGTTTCGTAGTCGTTGCCGACCGGGGCGCCATCGCCGCTGCCGCCGAACACGTTGGTCGGAACCTTGCGCTGGGCGTAGGCTTCGGCCCACAGGCGCTGGATCTGAATTTCGGCGTCGAGCTTCTGTGCCAGGGCGTTGTCGGCCTGCAGGATGACCTTTTTCTGGTAGGCCTCGGCGTCGGCCAGGGTGCGCTGGGTCTGTGCTTCGATCTTGGCTTTTTCCAGGTTGATCTCCGCGGTTTCGCGCTGGATTTCCGCTTCGGCCTTCAGCTTTTCGGCCCCGGTGATCGCCAGCTGCTTCTCGGTTTCCGCTTCTGTGGTCTTCTGGATCTGCTCTACCTTCGCCTTGGCCTGGCGTTCGGCCACCTCGCGCTCACCGCGGGCAATGGCCAGCAGGCGCTGCTCTTCTTCCTGTACGCGCTGTTCGCGGGCGATGGCGCGGTCGGCCGAAGCCTTCTGCTTGAGCTGCATGCGCTCGATAAATTTCTGGTTCGGCTTCATGTCGGTGACCAGTGCGGACACCACGGTAATGCCGTAATCGGTAAAGCGCTGGGTCTTGCGCAGCGGTTGGCCGGTGGTGTCGAGCACCTTCTTGACCACGAAGACGGTCTTGGTGTTCTCGCCATAGGCTTCCTGATCGGTGCCGAGCGCTGCATTGGCCGACGCGTTGGCCGAGCGGTGGGTCGCGACGGTGACTTCTTCACGCTTCACCAGATAGATGCCGTTGCTCATCTGGTTTTCAAATTCGGAGTTGAACTCGGTGCGGCCGCCGGCATAGTAGTCTTCGGCCGCCATCAGCGAGGCGTTGGCCTGCAGGGTTTCCTTGAAGGCCGGCAGCAGGGCGGTACGCAGCAG
>CAYWUD010000526.1:0-1690 GCA_964461355.1 uncultured Pseudomonadales bacterium
AGATTTCACCCTCTTTAGTGACGACCGATTCGGCCAGGATCTGATCTTCCCAATCGAAGCCGAGACTGCATTCGGCCTCTTCCTCATCGGATTTGTGGATGATCAGTTGCAGGAAATTGAACAGGTTGCGCGCATACATCTCACTGGTATGCACGGCGAGCGACGAAGGTACATTGAGCGGCCCGTGGATCAGCACATGGTTGTGCTCGATGGTCTCGCCCGGCTGGGTCAGGACACAGTTCCCGCCACCTTCGGCGCCAAGATCGATGATGACTGCCCCAGGCTTCATCGCATTGACCATCTCCTCGCTGATGATCTTCGGCGAGGGTTTGCCCGGAATCGCCGCCGTGGTGATCACCGCATCGGCGGCGGCCACGTGCTTGGCCAGCACATCGGCCTGCTGTTTTTTCTCTTCTGCGGTCAGTTCTCGGGCATAACCGCCTTCGCCTTCGGCATTCACGCCGGTATCGACAAAGCGCGCCCCCAGAGACTCGACCTCTTCGCGAGAAGAGGGACGAATGTCATAGGCCTCTACAATCGCCCCCAGACGGCGTGCCGTTGCAATCGCCTGCAGACCGGCCACCCCAACACCGATAATCAGTACCTTGCTCGGCCGGATGGTTCCGGCGGCGGTGGTCAGCATCGGAAAGAACTTGCTGGAAAGATTGGCGGCCATCAGCACCGCCTTGTAACCCGCAGCCGAAGCCTGGGACGAGAGCGCATCCATCGACTGGGCTCTGGAGATCCGCGGAAAGAGCTCCACGGCAAAACTGGTAATCCCGCGGGCGGCCATCGCCTTGACCAGCTCGGGATTGTTGTAGGGATTCATATAGCCTACCCAGACCGCCTGCTCGGGATAGGTGGCCACCTCCTCGGGAGTCGGCGGCTGCACGGTCAGGATGATATCGGCATCCTGCAGGGTTTCGGCCTGGCTGGCCTTGATACTGACATCGACAAAATCGGAATCCGGGACGCCTGAAGCGAGTGCTGCGTTCTGTTCCATGCTGATCGACACGCCCAGCTTCTGCAGCCTCTTGGCCACATCTGGAACCAGCGCAACGCGCTGCTCTCCTTCCGCCCGTTCCCGTGGTACCGCCACTTTGATCGTCATATAGAGTGCTCTCCCAATTTTCCCTAATGAATCGGCGAGTTAGGAACGTTCTTGTTCTTGCTTGTCTGCTTATTCTAGTTAGTTGAATGAATTTCGAACTTTTAATTTCGTTTTGTTGTTTGGTGTGTTCGTCGAATAGTGACGCCTTGAACCTGATACCCCGGCCTCTACAGCAACCTTCGATCAGGTGGGCAGCGTTGATCACTTCTTCGACAAAAAGCGCACAGTTGTGCGCGGATTAATCAATCTGCCACAAGCGACGGGCAAAGTGCAGCCCCAATCGCGCTGTATAGTGATTCGTTATAAAAACGATAAATGTTTATAAATACCGCAATAATGACCCGGGACTTTTGTCCAGTAGATGGCGGTAACCCAGTCGTCCGATCAGCCCCAGCACCAGCGCCGAAAACAGCGGCAGGCACCAGAGCCAAGGGCTACCGGTATACGCAAGCGCGAACAGATAGCGATACAGGAGCCACACCAGCAGTTCGGTGGCCACGGTGGCCAACAGGCCGGCTACTGCGCCCAACAGAGCAAATTCAGCCCACTGACTGAGCGCCAGAACTGACCGCCGGGCAC
>CAYWUD010000527.1:0-1689 GCA_964461355.1 uncultured Pseudomonadales bacterium
ATTCAATAACCCTTCAATATCATTGCTCCCATCTTTACGCCAAACACCATACATCTCTCCACTCCTATACCGTGTACCATAGATCATAGCAGAATTATAGTCAAAAGGAGTATCATAGGTTAAAGAAACAGGAATAGCACCTGATTGAAACAACTGTCCCCACCAAGCATGCTGAATATATGGAACTATACCATAGTTAACTTTTATCTCCCCAGAAGATGCATTATCAGGTGGTTTTACAAATACATAGGTGTCTCGATCAGGTCTTTGGTGTTCATGAAGTAATCCTAGAATATGCCCTATTTCATGAGACATAATTAACTCGGAATACTCACTCTCCTTATCAGTAAGAGTTTCCTTATCAATAGATAGTGTAGACAGCCACTTAGCCCCTACGCCATTTACCTGAGCGGGAGTATTGCCGAGTTCTGCCTTTTTTATCCGAACATACCGCTCACCTGTGTAAAACTTCAGTTGGAGCCAAGAGGTATTGTCATATCTGTCAAAGGCTACACCTGTACCATCTGAAATCTCTTGAATTCTTTCATCAATCCAATCTTTATCAGCTTCTGAGAGAGATTGGTCAAAATAGTATGACACTGTTTTATTTGGCCAGTACGAAACACCATATCCCCAATCGCCTGCGAACCCTCGACTTGCAGGGGTGTCATAAAACTGTGACCTAAATACGTACTCTGCTAAAGGAATAGTGTCTACACCTAACTCTATAGCCCCATACTCAGAGACTATCGTATAAGGTTTTCCAATCTGATTACCCTGATTATCATAATCCACAGCTGTAATATTAATGGGTGGTAGGTTCTCAATGGCGGTATCAAGCCGAGCAGTAATCTGCCCCACCTGATGAGAGAAATCAGGGTAATCATCAAACAAAGACCCTATCATTAAATCATCCTCTTTTGAGAGAGTAGCAACAAAGGACTCTCCCGCTGCAAACCTTGAGGTAATGTAAGCACCGCCTTTTGCACCCTGTACAAATCTCTCTAAAGCAGCAATACGTGAGTCATTAGCAAATCTTCCTCTCGGTAAAAAATCTCCCATAGCTTTGAGAACTTCATCAAGCGATTCATCAACCATCTGTTGCATTAAGGGGTAGCTCTGTTGATTCTGGATATAATTACTCTGCATACAGCATACTATAAAAGTAAAGCTTGTAAGCATGACGACCATCCATAGAAAAACTCTTTTCACAACTCCCCTCCTATTTACATGAGTTTATTAGCAGAAATATGTGGATTTGCTCCATTCTACTCATTGTAAAACTATGACAAAACAGAGAAAATTTCAATATACATTTACTAGAGGTTTATTAAATTCTTAGAAGGTAGCAAATTTTGTACCACCACACCCTCATGCAATACATACCGAACCTCTCCTTCTGGAGTAATTATAACTTGTAGCACCAGCCCACTCTGAATGTGCAAAAACTTCCATACTCCCGCAGGTAACTCGGGAAGTACTGTGGGAATTCTTTGGCGTGCAAGTACAGCTCCACGCTCTCCGTTCAACAGCTCATTATCAGAAATCCACATTCCAGAAGGTAATCCATGGAGTGAGACTTCATATAACTTGCTATTTTTCAAGGGCCCAACTTTTCCATGAATAAGATTCTCTATAAGTTGTGTTCGCTGCAAGTTCCAAGGATTAGGGTGTTGGTATATTACATCA
>CAYWUD010000528.1:0-1674 GCA_964461355.1 uncultured Pseudomonadales bacterium
ATGATTATATAAATGATTTCTATAGTTTTGAGAATTCTAATTTTCTTTTTAAATGGACATTTTAGTTTTAATTTATTTAATCAAATAGGACAACATTATAATCTTTTATTTACATATAAAGCAATTATAAAAGATTATCCAAGAGTTTGGGAAGCTATATTTTATTGCTTTAGTTTTTTTACTATTGCAATTTCTCTTTTAATATATTTTACTAATGATAAAAAATCTTTACATGGTGAAGCAAGATTTGCAACTAAAAAAGAAATTAAGAATATGGGTTTATTACAAGATAAAGGTTTAATTGTTGGAAAATTAGAAAGTGGAGAACTTTTAAAATGGGAAAGTAGTGAGTTTTTATCTTTAGGAGCTCCAACAAGAAGTGGAAAAGGTGTTAGTATTGTAATTCCAAACCTTATGGAATGGGAAGAGAGTTGTGTGGTATTAGATATTAAACAGGAATGCTTTGATTTTTCAAGTAAATATAGAAAAGATATTTTAGGACAAGAAGTTTTTTTATTTAATCCATTTGATTTTAGAACTCATAGATATAATCCTCTTACTTATATAGATTTAGAAGATAATGCAACTAGAGATAATAATTTATTGGATTTTGTTAATTTACTTTATCCACAAGAAGGTGATAGTACAACAGTTTTTTTTAATCAACAAGCACAAAATCTTTTTATAGGTCTTGCATATCTTTATAAAGATTTAGCATTAACCCAAAATGGAAAAGCTTTTTTAGAAGAGAATAATTTAACTATTGAATGGTCTATGTGTGGCTTATTAAATTTAAGTGCTGGATTTGATTTAACAATTGAAAATGAAGATGATGATACAAAAATTTCAGGTCTTGATGATACTTTTGAATATTTAGAATATTTGGAATTGATTTCTCAAGAAACTAAAGAAAAATTAAATAGCTATTTTTCAATAGAAAGTCAAAATACAAAATCTGGAGTTATGAGTTCTTTTAATGCTCCACTAATGATATATAGAAATGAACCAATTACAACAGCAACTGCTACAAGTGATTTTGATTTAAGAGATTTAAGAAAAAAAAAGATAACTATTTTTATTGGTATTACACCTGATAAACTTGCTATTGCAAGACCTATTTTAAATATCTTTTTTTCTCAACTTTTAAGTGTAAATACTAAAGAATTACCACAAAAAAACCCTGATTTAAAATATACTTGTTTATTGCTACTTGATGAATTTACAAGTATTGGAAATATGCCTATACTTAAAAAAGGTGTAAGTTATATTGCTGGATATAATTTAAGAATTTTAATGATATTTCAAGCAATATCTCAATTAGAAGCAAAAGCTCCTGATGGATATGATAGAGATGGTGCTAATACTTTACTTCAAAATATGGGTGTAAAACAATATTTTACTCCTAACCAATTTGAAGAAGCTGAAAAAATTTCTAAAAGATTGGGAGATACAACTTATAAAGCTATTTCAAAATCATATAATCATGGAAAAGTATTAGAACCTGGTAGTTCTTCTCATAGTGTTAGTGAACAAAGAAGAGCTTTAATGTTGCCACAAGAACTTATGGAATTACCACAAAGTAAAGCTTTACTTATGATGAACTATCAAAAGCCTATTTTATGTAATAAAGCTTTTTATTTTAATGATGAATATTTTATTAATAAATTTAGAAAA
>CAYWUD010000529.1:0-1672 GCA_964461355.1 uncultured Pseudomonadales bacterium
AGATTACAATTTTTTTATTTGTTTTTCCAATATCTAGTACCGCAATGTGATAATCCATAGTTACGCACTCCTTGTACTATTGTACCCTGCTTTAGGTGATCTGTAAATGTTTAATGTATATAAATTTCTGTGTTGTAAGTTGTAAGGTTTATTACTATTAAAGAGTTATCTCTGACTAAGCAAATACATGTAGGGTTGTATGAAGGCTGTTGTGTGGATAACTTACACAACAGCCTTCAAGGTTAAAATAATTTTAAAACGAAAAGTAACTAAAGCTAATTATCTCTCTTTGATTGAAGGAACTCATAGTGAGAGATCCCTATAGAAAACGCTGGTTGATAGGTGCTACCATTATACACTCTTGCAACCCGTACAAAAATATCTTTACTCCCCTTATCACCATTCCACTGATAGGAGGTCCATCGGTACCCCACACTAGCTCCAAAGTTATAGTTTCGTAACGCATACCCATTATTTGAAAATATAAGCATATCATATAGAGGAGATACATCTATATAGAATCCCTTGTAATTATCAAAATAGTATCTGAGGTCTACTCCTCCAGTTAACTCATACACTATGGTATCACCGTAGGATGAACCAAAAAGCAGATAGTTATTTATAAAAGCTAAAATTGATATGTGGGGAGTAAAAAAATATTCACCTCCCACAGAAAGTGACAGTCCTAGCTTTTCTCCATCAAACATATCGAGGGTGTTTATTCTTGGGTCATTAAATCGTAACTTTGGAAATAACTCTCCTTCAAAAATGATATTCCAAAAATGTTCTCTATCATTAGGGGTGTTGTACTGTGGTAGAAGAGATTCTTGACTTTCAAAAAAATCTTCTGCCATGAGTCCCAAGGGCGTTAGTAACATAAAAAAGCATACAATAAGTTTTTTCACAATTAGCCTCCTAATACACCTATTACCTTTGTAATATTATCTTTCATAGAACCATCAGGGATAAGAGGTAAATAGCTCTTCAAACTCTTCGCTTTACCTTTTAAGTAAAGATAGTCTGCCTTTACGGCTGCTACCATCTTAGGAGAAAACAAAGCCGCTACTGTAGTCGCTATAGTAGCGCCTATTATCATTGTACTTTTTCCTTCTGGATGCTTATTTAGCAAAGACATGAGTCTGTCATCATATTGACTTTTTCCTGCATTATCACTGAAAATCTTTCCCCACCTGTAAAGTTGAACACTCATTGCGGCACTTCCTGCATAGGCTATCACTCTCCCTGCAATCCTTGTAATAAATCCTCCAAACTGAACCATAATAATCCCACCTATAGTTGCAGCAGCAGTTCCCGCATACAGTCCTACTGTTGACCAGTGAAAATCGTAAGATAAATATCCACGAGTTTGTTCATTATTCGATCGTAAGTTTACGTACAAAGGTCCTTGACTATTCAAGGACCTTGTTTTTTCTTCAGTAGATCCTTCAATAGCAGCTAAGGACTCTTCATAAGCTACAGCCATCTCGGAATTAACGGCATACATATGCTGAGAAACACTTTGTGTAGAGGATCCAGCAAACATACTATGGATCAGTATTAACTGCTCCTCTCCACCGTCTTCTTCTTCAAGTTTTTCCAAAAATGTTATCGGATCTTCAATAAAATCCTTAGCCTCTTCTATCTCTTGAGCCTCAGTAGCTGATAGCGACCG
>CAYWUD010000530.1:0-1661 GCA_964461355.1 uncultured Pseudomonadales bacterium
CCACTCGGCGGCCCGGCGGTAGGTGTCGGGGGCGATCGTGGTGCCGGTGCGGCCTGGGACGTCGTAGAGCATGACGGGCAGCGACGCGGCTTCGACCACCTGGCGGAAGTGCTCCAGCACCCCGGCCTGGCTCGGCTTGTTGTAGTAGGGCGTCACCGACAGCACGGCGTCGGCACCGGACGCCTTGGCTTCGCGGGTCAGGTGAATCGCCTCACGGGTGCAGTTGGCGCCCGTACCGGCAATGACCGCCAGTTTCCCTTCGACCTGAGCGACAACCTGCTCGATCACGGCACAGTGCTCTTCTACCGTCAGGGTCGCCGACTCACCGGTGGTGCCCACGGCCACGATCGCATCGGTGCCCGCTTCTATATGCAGCTTCACCAGGCGTTTCAGTGACTCCCAGTCCACCGCGCCAGAAGGGGTCATGGGGGTTACAAGCGCTACCAGACTGCCGGTAATCATTGAGTCACTCCGAATAAGGAAAAAATAATGCGCCATGTTACTGACCCACTCCTTACAGTACAAGGGAGAGGACAGCCTGTACCGGCCCTGTTAGCATCGAGGCATAACAACGGGCCGTCGGACGCGACGCCCCGGTCTTGCAAGGGAGGATTTATGAGCGTTTCCATCGGCCAACCGGTCCCCGAATTCAGTGCCGTCGCCACCGGCGATCAGACCATTGCCCTGAGCGATCTGCGCGGCCGTCATCTGGTGCTGTACTTCTATCCCAAGGACAGTACACCCGGCTGCACGACCGAAGGGCAGAACTTTCGTGACCGCATCGACGCATTCGCGGCGGCCAACGCCTGTGTTCTGGGCGTAAGTCGCGACAGCCTGCGCCGTCACGAAAACTTCAAGGCCAAGCAGGCGTTTCCGTTCGAACTGCTCAGTGATGAAGATGAAACCCTCTGCCAGCTGTTTGATGTGATCAAGCTGAAAAAACTCTACGGCAAGGAATATCTCGGAATCGAGCGCAGCACCTTTCTGATCGACCAGAACGGCGTTTTGCGTCAGGAGTGGCGCAAGGTCAAGATCAAGGACCATGTCGAAGAAGTGCTCGCCGCCGTACAAGCTCTGAACGCCTGAGCCCACTGATACAAAAAGGCCCCGTCAGCAGACGGGGCCTTACAGGCTTCAATCGGCCTCATCCTGACAGCGACGATGGGTCGGCCAGGCATTCATAACCGCCTTGAGCAGAGTTGCCAGAGGAATGGCAAAGAAGATCCCCCAGAATCCCCACAGACCACCGAAAACCAGCACCGCCACAATGATCGCAATCGGATGCAGGTTCACCGCTTCGGAAAACAGCAGCGGCACCAGCACGTTGCCATCGAGAGCCTGAATAATCCCGTAGACCAGCATCATTACCCAGAATTCCTGGGCGCCCCCCCACTGAAACAGGCCGATCATCGCCACCGGTATGGTGACTACCGCCGCCCCCACGTAGGGTACCACTACCGATAACCCCACCAGCAGCCCCAGCAACGCCGCATAATTCAGACCCAGAAGGCGCAGAGCAATAAACGTGGCCACGCCGACAATCAGAATTTCGATCACCTTGCCGCGAATATAGTTGGCGATCTGCTGGTTCATCTCCTCGCCGACCTGCCTCATCATGCTGCGATTTTCCGGCAGCAGGCTGCGCACCCAGCGATGCAGCA
>CAYWUD010000531.1:0-1658 GCA_964461355.1 uncultured Pseudomonadales bacterium
GGGTATTCGCTCAATTCCGAGGTGCCGCAGGAGGTGGCCGAGGCGCGTCAGCTGCTGCTTGACCAGCAGCCGGATGTGGTTGAGTACGCCTACAGTGCGGAGCTTGAGCACTCGCCTCTGCTCAGTGGCCGGGCGCGCGCGGCCTACTGCTACAACGGTGATGCGCTGATGTTGCAGGAGCTCAATCCGAATATCCGCTATGTGGTGCCGGAAGAGGGTACCAACCTCTGGGCCGATTATATCGCGGTCGGGGCCAAGGCTCGCGAGCCTGAACTGGCGCACCTGTTTCTGAATTTTATCAATGAGCCCGTGCATGCGGCCCGCAATGCGCGCTATCTCTACAGTGCCAGCCCCAATCGCGCGGCCCGGGCGCTGCTGAGCGAAGAGATGCGCGCTGATCCGCTGATCTATCCCTCGCCCGAACAGCTCGAACGCTCGGAGTTCAGTCGTATGATCACCGAAGAGATGCTCAAGCAGCGTCGCGAAATCGGTGTGCGTCTGGGACTTAACCCGCTCTGAGATGCCTTGCGGTGTAGGCTGGTTCAGTGGCTCTCGGAGGCGACGCAGCCGAGTTGACTCAGTTCGGTGCATGTGGGATCCAGATAATAGGCATAGATCGCCTGATAACGGCCACTAGCGCGCAGCGCTGCCAACCCGGCATTGTAGTCATCACGGACCCTGGCACTTCGAAAGACCGGGCGGTGGAAGGTCTGGTCGAGGGCGGTGAATTCGTGCTCGACGACCTCCGGCAGGGTGATCTCCTGCTCGCGGGCCAGTTTGTTGGCAAAAAAGCGAAAGATGTAGCGGTCGCTCAGCATCAGATCGAATTTGCCGCGTAATAACCCCTGTACCTGCTGCAGCTGGTTGCTGGTTTCAAAGTACAGGCCTTCGGATTCGGCCGGAGCCACCCAGTCGGGGTAGTAAAAGCGCGCCCCCTCAAACGCGATCAGAAGATGGCCGCGGATGCTTTCGGGATCGGTGATCGCATAGGTGCGATCGGCGAGACTGATCAGGACATCTTCGTAGACGGCCGTTGCTTCGGCGTTATGACCGCCTGAGGGGGTAAGGTCAGCGCCAAAGTTGACCATGACTGCATCGACACGGCCAAACCGAAACGCGAGGGGCAGGCGGTCGATGCGAAAATAGCGCGGTCTGAGCGTGTGGCCACGAAAGGCGAGTGCCTCGCGGGCGATATCGACTTCAATGCCCTGATCATTGGCAGAAAACACATAGGGTGGGATGCAGTCGGGAAAGCCCATCTCCACCTCGTCGGCGGCAACCGACAGCGTCAGCAGTAACAGTAGAATCTGCAGCACGAACCCGGGTAACGCCACCTCGACCACCTGTAACGATGCGCATCTTAGAAAAGTCTGGACCGTCTCCTCACTCCTGACAACCCGGAGCGCGGCGGGCTTGGTAGATTTGGGGCTGCGGGAAGGCACTGAACCAGGCAACCAGTATTTTGGTACCGCTGGCAGCAGAGCGGCCTGAACATCAAGGATGTGGGCATAACCGGCTTTGTAGATGATCTGCCGTTCAAGCCCCAGTCTGTGATCGGACGGAGGTTTGGCGGGGTCTGTGCTGGCGAGTTCGCTCAGGGGCCAGGCACACGTCTAGTCTTCAAGCGCGGGGCATCCAGTACCGGCAGAGCGTCGCCG
>CAYWUD010000532.1:0-1655 GCA_964461355.1 uncultured Pseudomonadales bacterium
GTGCGGACTATCTTGTAGATCTTGGCCCTGAAGGAGGAGATCGTGGAGGAGAATTAGTAGCTTCTGGAACCCCATTTGATATTATACAATCACCTCGGTCTTATACAGGACAATTCTTACAACAGCTGAAAGAGAGTCGCCATGAATAAAAAAATATTACTCCTTATTTTATGTATAATCTCAGTAAGTTATCCTCTTTTTAGTGAAGAGGATACTATGAGTAGTGAGGAGCCTCAGGGGTCTTTGAACTCTCTTTTTGATACACTCTCAGAAAAGAAGGATAAGGCAATAAGTGATTCAACTTCTAATATTGAATCAGAAGACCAAGAAGTACTAGAAGAAGAGAGTCCAGCACTTACTATTACCCAACAAATAGCCCTTATGGAGATTACTCACTTCTCAATGGATAAACTAAGACGTTGGGTTCTTGGACTTAATCTTTCTGCGCAGGGAGAGCGAGAGGCGCTGCAAAAACGACTTCTTGAGTATTATGATATTCCGCTTGAATTCCTAGAAGCTCCTGTTATTGAAGTAGAAGAGCAGGAAGATAATATTATTAGAATTGTGTCTGCAGATAGTTTGAAAAGTGTTTCTATATCAGTAATTAATGAAACATATTTATCTGCTCAAGGGAGTGTGTTTGTAGAGCTTCCTGGAGATGGTGAACAGTGGCTTGCTGCAAATTCAATTATTTATAATAAGGATCTTGATATTGCAACAGCCTACGGAAACGTGAGTTTTAAATCAGTTGACAATACCAGTGATTCTCCTATTACCGGAGGATATGTCTCGGTTCTTGGTAGTGGTGAGTCAACTATTATTCTTGATGGATCTACCTCCGTAGGTGAGAGTGCTATGCTTTTACAGGGTGAAGATTTTTATATTGATGGAGAGACTATTATTCTCAATCCTGGAGAAGTCAGCTTACGAAAAGGAACTATAACCAGTGACCCTCATGATGATCCCTATTATCGTATTCAAGCAAACAGGGCTCGTTCGTACTCAGATGGAACCTTTTACCTTCAGGGTGCGGCACTTTATTTAGGAAGAGTTCCTACCTTCTATTTTCCTGCGTTTATCTACCCCGGAAAATCTTTTTCCTTTCATCCATCCTTTGGTATAGATAGTACCTACGGATTTTACTTCAATACCACTACGTATCTATGGGGTAGACATTCAGGAGTGAGTAGACAAGCAGATAATGAATCAGGAACGTCGCTGTTTAACTTTATTTCCGATAACAGTGGAGATCAGTACTACGACTTACGTGGGTTTTATGTTGAGCCTAGAGACACACAATCTCCAAGGGAAGAGTGGGCTGAGAAAACAGGATCGAGCCTTGCTCTCGTGGCAGACTATTACACTCGGTCTGGTCTTTTTCTTGGTGTATTTTATGAGAAAACAAAAAAGCTTGGTCCCTTTTCTAAAATACAGCTAGGTGGAGGTTTAGCTAATAGTTATCATATTTACAAAAATATTGATGAGAGCTTTAGTCGATTTGTTCCAGGTACTACGGATAGAACTCGATTTTATACCTATTTTTTAGGGAGTAAAATTCCTTTTCGTTTCTTTTGGGACATTAATTTAGCCGTATCCTTAGGAAAAGTTTCAGGTTCTATCAAACTTCCTTACTATTCTGATCCATACCTTGAAAG
>CAYWUD010000533.1:0-1654 GCA_964461355.1 uncultured Pseudomonadales bacterium
CAGACGGATCACGGGCTTCATCGATGCTCATGACCGGCTTCAGTACATCGTACTCAACCTTGATCAGCTTCAGAGCCTGCTGAGCAATCTCTTCGCTCTCGGCAATAACACCGGCTACACGGTCACCAACGTGACGCTGCAGCTTGGAGAACAGACGACGATCCAGCGGAGACGGTTCCGGAGCGCTCTGACCACCCGGGGTGTACGGAGTATCCGGGCAGTTCTTGTAGGTGATCACGTGAACAACACCTTCCAGCGCTTCAGCGGCAGAAGTGTCGATGTCCTTGATCCACGCCAGAGCGTGCGGAGAGCGCAGGATCTTCAGGCAGCAAGCGTCAGCCGGAATGCGGTCTTCCACGTAGCACGGCTTGGCCTTGACCATCTTGGCAGAGTCGTATTTCGGGTGAATCTTACCCACGACGTCCAGATCTTCACGGAACTCAGGTGCAGTCTTCTCTTCTGCAGAACCCGGCTTCTGGCGACGCTGAACAACCAGCTCAACAGTCTGGTAGATCTGCTGGTAACCACCGTCACGCATGAACAGACCGGACATGGCGTCGTTGATCTCTTCTTTGCTCGGGTTTGCGTTACGCTTGAGCAGTTCGGTCAGAACCAGGGCCAGCGCCGGATCGTTGTAACCGGACTGAACGACACCTACGTCGATCATGGCTTGCTGGATATCGCTCAGCTCGTTCCAGGCGCTCAGGCTTTCAGCAGTAAAGATCTCGGTACCTTCCAGCTGCGCAGCAACCAGCAGGCAGGCGTTTTTCAGGATGCCATCAACAACAATACAGTCAGATCCGGCAAAACCTTCACCGTCATCGCTCTTACGAACAGAGCGCATGCCCAGCTGCTTCATCAGCTTCTGAACGTTTTCACCTGCTTCGCAGGAAACGGTTTGCTTACGACCGTTCAGAGTAAATTGAATCTGCATTATCAGGCCTCCATTTGCTTGCAATCAGCAACCAGGTCAGCCACTACAACACCGGCGATGTAGCGCTTGTACTCAACGGAACCACAGTAGTCAGCCTGCGGGAATACGCAGCCGGCAACCGCTTTTTCCAGTTCCGCGTCGCTCAGTTTTTCAACCTGGGCTTCAACGTCGCGCAGACGCTGAACGCGCGGGCTCAGACCGCTGACAGCAATCACGTACTTGCCAGCTTCCAGAGAAACGGCAGCGCTCAGTACGGTAGTACCACCGGCAGAACGGGCGATCTTGCGTACGGAGCACGCACGAGCCGGGTTCGGCAGAATTACGGCAACGATCAGATCACGCATTTCATGCTGAACGTAATCTTCTACGTTAACCGGAGCTTTCTCGGCCAGTTCGACCTGAGCGCCCAGAGCGATCAGAGCCGGCAGCACCTGAGTTGCAGTCAGGTTGGCAGCAATTTCACCACCCAGGGTGGCTTGGTTGCGCTGGTGGCGAGAGTAGATGTTCTGGCAAGCAGCTTTCAGCGCGGCCGGAGCGGCTGCACTGTCGATTACCTGCTGGATAGTCACACTGGCACCGATCTCCAGACCGCGCGCAGTAGTGTTGATTTGGTTCAGGCCCAGCTTCTCCAGAGAGATCACACGCTCTTTATAGGTGCGAGTCGGAGTAGCGTTGATTTTAGAGCCGCCGCCGAACCAGACCGCATCTTCTCCGAACTGC
>CAYWUD010000534.1:0-1642 GCA_964461355.1 uncultured Pseudomonadales bacterium
CCTCCTGGCATCGCGCCTCTGGCACCGGTTGCCGGAGAAGTACAAGGCGGTTTATCAGGCTGCGGTGGCCGGCCTTTGCGAAGAGGATGGGGCAAGGCGCCGTGATCTTGAGTGGTATTACCGGGTACGTTTGTTGCTAGATTACCTGAGCGGCATGACCGATCATTTTCTGCTGGCCGAATACCAACGGTTAAGCGGTATCTAACAGGGAGCCCGAGGGGGCTAAGGAGTAGTTATGACAGCATTGACCGAGTGGCTCGCCAGTCACGAGCAGCAGACGGTAACGCTGCAGGAAGCCTACGGACTTCTGTTTACCCTTGCGGCATGTCCGGTTGATATCGAGAGTGATGAATGGCTGCCGCTGTTCTGGCAGTCGGAGTCGCCGTTGGCGTTTGCTGGTGAGGCTGAAGAGAAGGCCGTGTGTGACGAGCTGCAGGCGATTCTGGAACAGCAACGTGCGCGTCTGCAGGTAGAAGAGCTTCCTTATCCTGAAGAATGTGCAGGCGAGAGCGGTGTTGAGTATGGACTCTGGTGTCGCGGCATGATGGAAGCGCATATGTGGCTGGACCCGCTGTGGACCGAGCTTTACAGCCAGCTACCCGACAGTAAGGTGGCCGAGCTGCATGATGAAGTGCTCAGTATGGCGATGACCTTTTCCGATCCGGCTACGGGCAATGCCATGCGTGCGGCGCAGGGCAAGGATACGCTGAGTCCGGATATGCTGCCGATGTGCCGTGGTGCCTTCGACGACCTGCTCAAGGCCTATGCCAAAATCGGTTTGCAGCTTCGCGAGATGCTGGTCTGATCAGGGCTTGGAAAAACGGCTGCCCGTATGTGATTTGGCAATAACCTGGCGCAGAGTGGTGACGACCTGTTCTGCGCTGGGTGGCGATCCCGGCTGAGTCTTGATGGTAAAGCGGTAGCCGTCACGATAGAGCTTGAAGGTCGGGGCGTTGAACGCGTTTTCAATCAGGAAGTCGCGCTCGCGGCCATGGTTGCCCTGCAGGGTAAACTTGATGCGACCGCCGCCAATCATCGAATTGCGGCCCGAAATCACATAATCGACACGCGCCTGCGCCAGGTCATAACCGATTTCGGTACTGATACGGCTGCTCAGCTCGGAGTTTTCGGTCATGAAAAAGCCATATTCATAGGCCATGACCAGAATACATAACAGGGTGAGCCCAAGCAGGCCGCTGAATCCAAATAAATACTGTCGGCGCATCATGCACTCTTTAGTCTTGGGTCGTGTATGCAGGCGATAAGCTCCAAATATAGTGCCTTTTTATGAAGAAGTTGATCAATGGTTTGGTGTGGTCGCTGCTTTTTGTGGTGATCACAATGTGTACGGTGCAGTTGCTGCAGGGCATTCCTGTTTCCAGTTTGAGTCTTCAGCCTACCGCAGTGATCAATACCATTGCATTCTATCTGGCCAGTAATTATCAGCTGTATGGAATGCCGGTGGGATTATTGGCCGCGCTAGTATTCTTTTTTCCTGCGCTGCTGGCGTTTTGGGCAGGATATCGCCTGGCGGGAAACAGTCCTAGATAATACTTCGGTTTATACGCAGTGACGTGCGGGGTGGAATGAGTAGAATGCGCCCCACGTTGAACGCAGCGCCGCTCCAAGGCGATGCGAAACA
>CAYWUD010000535.1:0-1642 GCA_964461355.1 uncultured Pseudomonadales bacterium
TTCCGAGCTATCGCTCGGGCGCTACTACGAGTGGCTATGGCAGCAACTGCTGCGTACGCAACCGGTCGAAGTCATCAGCAATCTGGTGGTGCAGGCAGATGCGCGCACCCTGGGCGAGTTTGACCTTCTGTACCGCAAGGGGGGGGACGCTCACCCAGTTCACCGTGAACTGGCGGTCAAATTCTATCTGTGCGCCCCTAATACCGACGGCAGCATGCCGGGGCACTGGGTTGGCCCGAACCCGAAAGATCGTCTCGATCTTAAACTCGCCCATATGCTCGGTGCTCAAGTACGTCTGGGCCAGCATCCGGAAGCACAGGCGCAACTGGCCCGACTGGGCTGGACTGAACCGACCCCTGAAGCGCTCATACAGGGACGGCTGTATCACCACTGGCGAGGCCTGCCTGCACTGGCCGCCCCCCTCAATCCGGTCGCACTGCAAGGGCTGTGGCTGCACCGGAGTGAGCTCAGCGCGTTTACCCGGACTTATCCGCAGCTTGACTGGGAACGGCTGCCACGACTGTGCTGGCTGGCCGGAAGCGGCTGGCCAGTCGATCCAGCCACGCTCGCGCGGCAGCATGAAGAGGTTGAGCATTTTCGCCTGCACGGCAGCGCGTCGCCCTGCAGCCATCTGATGCTGGTCACTGATCGCTGGTTACACCACATCAGCGCCGTTTCAGCGAATCGGCATTACTCATGGGCCGAACTGGCGGCACTGGGCATGACTGAATAGCCAGCCGCGACCTATTCCTTGTGCAGGCGGCAGCGATTGGACTGTCCCAGCACAAAATCGCCGGGCTTGCTGACCCGCTCGACCGGCTGGCCACAGGGTACATTGTTGCGCGAACGATGCTCGCAACTGGGCTGGTGGTAATGCTGCAGCCAGGCCTCGTACAGCGCACGGTCGACCCGGCAGTACCGGGCGGCATAGGCGATCGGATCTTCGAGATAGAGGTCAATATCCTTCTGCGGCAGGCTGATATGTCCCGCCCCCGGTTGAAAGGCAACCAGCACCACGCCCTTGTCATGCAGCTGGCGGATCAGCGCCTTGGGATCGGGTTCTTCGGCAGCCAGTGCCGCAACCTGAGACTCGAGCTGTTGAATCTGCTCCTGCATTTCAAGATCAAGTTCGTTGCGGTAGTTGAGTTCCATCTCCTTGATCTCGAGCTGCTGCTGCAGGCGCCGGGTCGCCTGTGCCACCTGCTGCTGAATCTCCTGCTGCATGGTCTGGGCAAGATCGGGTTGATCGCCCCCTTCTCTGGCCAGTTCCTGCAGCTGACGTGTCATTTCGGCCTGACTGGCGGAAAAACTGTTGGCCTGAGTGCGCAGCTGTTCCTGCAACGAGCGGTTCATACGAATCTGCTGGTGCAGCTCTTTTTCCTGTTCGCGCAGTTCGGACTTGTACTCGCCTAACTGCGCCTGATGCTGTGCCTCGAGCCGCGCCAGCTGATCCTTGTAGTTCTGCTTGAGATCGCGCAGGTTGGCCCGTTGCTGATCGAGCAGCTGGTGCGAACGCTCCTGATAGAGCTGCTGAAACCGCGCCTGCAGCTGCTGGCGGATCGCCGCCACATCAACAGCAGAGCCTGCTGCGGTCGGCGTAGCACTGATCTCCTCCTCGTCCGGCGTTTCGTCCACCAGAACA
>CAYWUD010000536.1:0-1641 GCA_964461355.1 uncultured Pseudomonadales bacterium
GGCATCACCGGCTGCCAGCGCCCTACTCCTGACCAGTACCTCGGTACCCGCGGGCCCCGGGCGCTGACCGATGCGCTCGACACGCAGCGCCTGCAGCCGCCCCTCCTGCACCCGATAGATACGTTCACTGCCATACAGCGCATTGCTGGGCAGTGCGATCACATCAGGCTCCGGCGGCAACAGCACTTCGACCTCCACCGCACGGCCCACTTCCAGCGCCAGGCGGTCATCATCCTGGCGCAGGCGGAAAAAGGCATCCACGCCGCCCCGCCCCTGCTGCACCTCGGCCGCCAGACGATCGAGCACCAGCGCCAGACGTCCGCCCTCGGCAAGCAGGTGCGCCTCGGGCGCGATTTCGGCCTGCATCGCGGCACGCAGCTTCGGCAGCAGACGACTGGGAATCTGCACCCTGAGTTCGAGCTGATCATCCGGATACAGACTCAAGAGCGCATCGCCGACCCGAAGACGCTCCCCCACCGCGACCGACACGGTGGCGACCCGACCGGCAAAGGGCGCGCGCACCTGGCTGCGTTCGAGCTCGAGCCCGGCGCTGTCAACGAGCGCCTGAGCTCTGAGTTCGGCGGCCTGCAGCTGGGCCCGACGATTGTCATGGTCGGCGATGTCACGCTCGCGGTTGATCACCACCAGCGCCTGCTGCGCTTCGGCG
Source organism: uncultured Pseudomonadales bacterium (assembly GCA_964461355.1). Taxonomy (GTDB): domain Bacteria; phylum Pseudomonadota; class Gammaproteobacteria; order Pseudomonadales; family CAYWUD01; genus CAYWUD01. The sequence goes on from CAYWUD010000536.1 coordinate 668, forward strand.
CGGCGCGCTTCATCAAGCTGGGCCTGGGAACTGAGATTTCGCGCCAGCAGGCTCTGCTGACGCGCCACGGCGCGCTGGGCAATACTGAGCAGCTGCTGCTCCTGCTTGAGCGCCTCAAGGTCGGCCGCATGACGGGCTGCCTCGGCCGCAAGGCGCGCGCGGGCGTCACTCAGGTCGGCCTCACGCTGGGCCAGCAGCAGACGCACATCGCGGGTATCGAGCGCCACCAGAAGCGCATCGGCATCCACCGGGTCACCCTCACGCACGGCGACCTGCTCGACGTAGGCGCTGAGTGCCGCGGTCAGCTCTGCCTGCTGCGGCGTTTCCACCCGCCCATACAGGCGCAGACTCGGGCGCAGCGCCTCGGGGGCCGCATGCTGCACCCTGACTTTCAGCGGTGCCGGCCCCGTCTGACTGCGCTGCGGACGGTTGGCACTGAGCTCCAGCCAGGTCATCAGCAGCGCAGTGGCCACGACCAGTACCAGCGGCCAGCGCCACCGGTTCATCCATGTCCGCATCTGCTCGGTCACGTTCATCATCCTGTTTATCCCAAAAACAACGGCGCCCCGGGCCGGGTGCGAGCCAGGCGCTATTTAGACAGTAATGCAACCCATTATCAATGAAACAGGCACGCCGCCCCCAGAAAACCGAACGCATCATTGCCTTGATTTTGTAAAAAACCGACTAACCTGTAGGGGATGGGGAACATTTACAAGGAGATTGCTATGACCGAACCCTCGATCAAGGTGCGTGACTACATGACCACCAGTCGTGCCGCCATTCCCTGCGGAACCCCCGTGTCGGATGTGGTGCACATCCTGCTCAAAAACAAGATTATGGGCGCTCCCGTGATCGATGCTGAAAAGAAAGTGGTCGGTTTTGTCTCCGAACAGGACTGCATCAAGGCGTCGTTGCAGGGCTCCTACTACTGCGACCTGAAGATGACGGTAAACGAAGTGATGAGCCCCGAGGCA
>CAYWUD010000537.1:0-1637 GCA_964461355.1 uncultured Pseudomonadales bacterium
ACTGCTGTGCTGATGTCATCGTGATCCGTACGCTGAAAGGAACACGCCGTCCCTCCAATGGGGGACAGGTTTCGGTAAAAATGACCGTTTCCTATTATAGTCACGCCCGTTGATCACGAGTAAGGAGTCAATATGCGTTGCAGAATGCTGTTGGGGGCTCTGGCGCTGTGCTGGGCCAGTGGCACACTGGCTGCCAATGACAATTTTGCCCTCTACACCTTTGCCGCAGGCGCGATGGCCGATGCGGTGGCGGTACGGCTCGATACCCGCAGCGGCCAGAGCTGGTACTTCGACGGCGAAACGCTGGTGCCGATGCGCGAAGCCGCCCCGCCCCGGCGCTACCGTAATCCGGCCTATGAACTCAATCCGCTGCGCCTGGCAGCGGGTACGGTGCTGTTGCGCCTGGATCGGGCCAGCGGGCAGCTCTGGGCCTTTCGCGAGGAGCGTTGGGAGCCTCTGGAACAGATGCCCTGAGGGCGGCAGCGGGTGCGCCGCCCTGCAGTGACTAGAAGGGGCGCACGACCACCAGTACCACGGCGCCGATCAGGATCAGGACCGGCAGCTCGTTGATGATGCGATAGAAACGGTCGCTGTGGGTGCTTTGCGCGCGGGCCAGCTGACGGCCCAGATGCGCGCACCAGAAATGATAGAGCAGCAGCAGCGAGACCAGCGTCAGTTTGGCGTGGAACCAGCCCGATGCCATGTAGAAGCTCCAGTTGTAGCTGGCCAGCCAGAAACCGAGCACGATGGTCGCCACCATCGAGGGGGTCATGATGCCGCGGTAGAGTTTTCGTTCCATCAGGGTGAAGCGCTCCCGGCTGACGGCGTCATCACTCAGGCTGTGGTACACGAACAGCCGGGGCAGATAGAACAGGGCGGCAAACCAGCACACCATGGCAATGATGTGGAAACTTTTGATCCAGAGCATGGGACCCTCTAATTGGCTCGGTTGATGCGATATTCCGATATTGTACTCCCTCGGGCACAGGCATAGCGTGCGCAGCAACGTCGCGGTTGTCGACGTTTTCCTCTCCTTATTTTTCGCTCGGCTCATCGCTTCGGTGCGTCTGCGGCTGAGCGTTCGGTACAGCAACGTTGCAGGAGCGCATGTGGCCATCGAGTCGGAAATCCCCCTGTCCAGCCATCCACAGCAGCCAGGTATTGTGCGTCGTTTCCTGGGGCGCGATCGGGTTTCGCTGGTCACCCTGTTGCTGGCGGTTCTGGTCGGGATTCTGGCCGGTTGTCTGGTTTCGGCCTTCGCCTGGGGCGTTGCCTGGCTGCATGACCTGCGGATGCATCTGGCCGCAGGCTCGCTGTGGCAGGCGCCGCTGCTGGTGGCTGCGACGGCGGCACTGGGCGGCCTCGGTTTCTGGCTGATGCGGCGCTGGGCTCCCGAAGCACATGGCAGCGGTATTCCCGAGATCGAAGGGGCACTCGATGGCCTGCGTCCGCTGCGCTGGTGGCGCGTGTTGCCGGTGAAGTTCTGTTCCGGACTCTGTGTCCTCGGCAGCGGCATGATCATGGGGCGTGAGGGCCCCTCGATTCAGATGGGCGCGCACACCGGTCAGCTGGTGGCCGACTGTTTCCGTCTGCCCAAGGATCAGACCCATATGCTGCTGGCCACCGGCGCTGCCGCA
>CAYWUD010000538.1:0-1632 GCA_964461355.1 uncultured Pseudomonadales bacterium
ACTCAGTCGGCGGGCCGTCAGCAGTCTGGCGGCAATCTCAGCCTCGTCGAGGTCATCCCGCCCCTGCACAAATACCTGTTCGATCCGCGGCATGCATTCAAGCGCAATGGGGCCGAGGCAGGCGGCATCGGTCGGGACCTCACGCCAGCCCAGCACCTCAAAGCCTTCAACAGCCAGGGACTCGGTGAGCGTACTGCGCGCACGCTGAGCACGCTCGGGATCGGTACTTAAAAACAGCATGCCGATCGCATAGTTGGGGCTGAGCGTTTTCTGGAACAGGTCCTGCGCCAGCGCGTGAAACAGACGATCGGGGGTCTGCAACAACAGGCCGCAGCCGTCTCCGGTCTTGCCGTCTGCAGCGATACCTCCCCGGTGAGTCATACAGGTAAGGGCTTCAATCGCCGTTTGCAGCAGGTGGTGACTCCGTTCCCCCTGCATCTGGGCGATCAGACCAAAGCCACAGTTATCCCGAAACGCCTCGGGCTGAAAAAGACCTGAGCTCATAGGCACACTCTTGACTGACTGGTTGGAATAATTCGGTTGAGCTGGCCGCTGTTGTTATCGGATTTATAGACTGCGGAACAATACCGGGAGGCCAGTCAACGGTAGCAATTTTGAGTGTACACAAGAGCCCTGACAGCCACAAACAGGGAGGCTGCGCAAGGGCAGGCGAAAAGATAAGTTATGATTTGCAGAAAAATTAGAGGATCGAGCGCCTAGCGGCGCTCGTTGATGACCTGACCCAAAGATCGGATCCAGGGAGCTTGAGCGGCAACACTCTTGGGCAGCGCCGCGGCTGCAGACTGGGCCGCGGCCCGGGTCGGGTAATAGCCCTGAATCACCACGAACCAGGGCTTGTTCTTGCGTTCGGTACGATACCAGAGCAACTGCTGTCGCGGGTGCCGGGCCACAAAGTCGGTCACCCCTGATTGACGGGAACTGCCCATGATCTGCAGCACATAACCATCCCGTGACTGACGGGCCAACCAGCTCCAGTCAAACTCCGAAGACAACGACACCGCCGGCTCCGCACTCATCGCAGGTTCACGGGTGGCCGCTGACGGACGGGTAGAAAGCGTACCGACTGCAGCTTTTTCCGGCTGCTGCACAATAGCGGAGTCGCCCACAGCGACAATCGCTTCGGCCTCATCCGCCGGCTCGATTGCCACAGAGCGCTGATCCACGTCCACAGGCGGCTCAACAACCCGCGGAGCCTCGTCGATATGCTCCTGATCGGTTTTGAGCACCGGAACAGACACAACGGGCGGCTCCGAACCCGGCGCTGCAGAAACAACGGGCTGCTCGGCTTGCGCCCGCAGCAGATCTCGCGGCTCGTTTGCAGCCTCGGAAACAACCGGCTCTAGCGACTCTGCTTCGAACAGCACCGGAATCGGAATCTCCGCGACGACTGACGGCGGCTCTGTCTGAGGTTGTTCGCCCGGACCATAGAGTGCGTGCAGGACCGCAAGGGAACCCAGCAGCGTAACCGCCGCTCCCAGCATCAGATACTGCCAACGGGAAAAAGACAGCTGCGGCAGATGCAGACGGGGCCGACGCGAGTGCTGCTTGAGTGCTTCGAGCAGCAGTTCAAAGGAACCTTCAGCTTTGCCGCAATAGGCATCGAGCTGGGCA
>CAYWUD010000539.1:0-1630 GCA_964461355.1 uncultured Pseudomonadales bacterium
GACCCTGATCGAGATGATTCCCATCGCGGCTCTGGTCGGCGTGATGTTCATGGTGGTGATCGGCACCTTCGAGTGGGCGACCTTCAAGCTGGCGCGCCGGGTGCCGAAACAGGACTTCTTTACCATCGTGCTGGTAACGGTGGTGACCGTAGCGGTCGATCTGGCCGTTGCCGTGCTGGTCGGCGTGATCTATTCAGCGCTGGTGTTTGCCTGGAACCATGCCAAGCATATTTACGTGACTACGGCCGAGGATGCATCCGGCGGCAAGGTCTATCACCTGCACGGGCCGATCTTCTTTGGCTCGGTGGCCAACTTTCTGGAGCTCTTCAGCTGTGCCAGCGATCCGCAGGAGATCGTGATCGATTTTGCCCATGCGAGGGTTGCCGACCATTCGGCAATCGAGGCGATCGATACCATCGCCGAGCGGTATGCTCGACTCGGCAAGCGGCTGCATCTGCGTCACCTGAGCCCGGAATGCCGTCAGCTGCTGGCGCAGGCCGGCAGTCTGGTGGAAGTCAATGACCTCGAAGATCCGGTGTATCGGGTGGCTACCGACGCGCTGGCGTAACCGGAGCCGTGCATCTTCACGTATTGGTCACTGATTTTTATGTCTGAATGCTATAAAAATAACAACATGAGTAGGCATTCGTTGGATAAGCAACGATTTATGCTTAACTGGTGAGGTTTATTGTTGCGTTCAGGAAGAACTATGAAATTCGGCATTGCGCTGTTGATCCTGCTTGGCTGTGGTGTAGCGGCGGCCGAGCCGGTTGTCGAGGTGTCGCCAGCAGCGTCCGAAGCGCTGGTCGTCGGGGTGGAGAATATCGATCACTACCCCCATTACCGGCTGGAGCAGGGCGAATGGCAGGGGCTCGGACGCGACCTGCTGGATGCCTTTTCCGCCTACTCGGGCTATCGCTTCGTCTACCGACCCTACCCGGTCAAGCGCCTGATGCAGGAGCATATGGCCGGCGGGGTCGATTTTCGTTTTCCCGATAACCCGCTCTGGTCCGCCGAGCAGCGCAGTTCGGTAAAGGTGCACTACAGCGATCCCTTTCTGGAGGTCGTCGAAGGGACGTTGGTGCGTCCCGAGCGGCGCGGGCTGGGTGTGGCAAAGCTACATGCGCTGGGAACCATTATCGGTTTTACCGCAGCCAGTTACCGTGACCTGATTGCCCGTCAGCAGGTGCAGGTGGAAGAGAGTTCGGACAGTTTCAATCTGATGCAAAAGGCGATTCGGGGCCGCATCGATGGCGCCTATCTGTCGATCGATTCGGCGCGCCATATCCTCGATGAGGTGCTCAAGGCCCCCGATGCGCTGGTCTTCGATGCGGGCTTACCCTATGACCGCTATCAGTACCTGCTCTCCAGTACTACCCGTCCCGATGTGATCGCCGCCTTCAATCGATTTTTACGTGAAGAACCCGAGCAGGTCGAAGCACTGATCGAGCGCTACCGTATCTATCGCCTGCCGCCCCAGCGGTGAGCTGGGTATTTTGGGTGCTTTTATTCACAAAACATTTTATGCATTGAGTGCAATGGTTTTGCTGTAACCGTACGCGGACGCTCAGTTCTGCTGCGGGATTGATGCAGATGTATGGGTGTGAATTGCGTAATAATCAATCGTTTT
>CAYWUD010000540.1:0-811 GCA_964461355.1 uncultured Pseudomonadales bacterium
ACACGGCTGGGTTTTTTGGTGCTGATGCACAACTTCAGATATCGAGGTTGGCCACCCGCAGGGCGTTGGTTTCGATAAATTCACGACGCGGCTCGACCTGATCCCCCATCAGCGTGGTAAAGATCTGATCAGCAGCGATCGCATCATCGATGGTCACCTGCAGCATCCGGCGGGCCGCCGGATCCATGGTGGTTTCCCACAGCTGATCCGGGTTCATCTCACCCAGCCCGTGGTAGCGCTGGAGTGCATGACGCTTGGTCGACTCGCGCATCATCCAGGCCAGTGCATCTTCAAAGCTTTCTACCGGCTGCTTGCGCTCGCCACGCTGTACGTGAGCACCTTCACCGATCCAGTCCTTCAGGGCTTCCCCCATCGCCAGCAGCGACTGGTATTCACCGGAGGCAAAGAAGTTGTCTTCGAAGTTGAACACACGCGGCACGCCGTGCGCCACAACGGTAATCTGCGGACGGTACTGGCCACACTCGCTGTCATGGATCACGCGCGCTTCAAGACGGGCACCATCGGCCTGATAGAGCGGTTCACAGACGTCGATCAGGGCATCCAGCCACGCCTGCACTTCAGCCTGTTGCTTCATCTGCTCAACCAGCAGCGGCGCTGCGTAGATCATCCGATCGAGCACCTTGTCCGGGTAGCGACGTGACAGGCGTTCGATGGTGCGCTGTACATCGCGGTACTGCAGGACCAGCTTCTCCAGCTGGGGGCCGGAAACGGGCGCAGCATCGGCATACGGATAGAGCAGGGTGCCATCCAGCGCCGCGTTGGTCAGGAACTCTTCCAGCGCCTTCTCGTC
>CAYWUD010000540.1:821-1610 GCA_964461355.1 uncultured Pseudomonadales bacterium
GTACTGCTCCTGCTTGCCACGCTTGACCTTGTACAGCGGCGGCTGGGCAATATAGACGTAACCGTTCTCGATCAGCTCAGGCATCTGACGGAAGAAGAAGGTCAGCAGCAGGGTACGGATATGCGAACCGTCGACATCCGCATCGGTCATGATGATGATGTTGTGATAGCGCAGCTTCTCGATGTTGTACTCTTCACGGCCGATACCGCAGCCCAGCGCGGTGATCAGCGTGCCCACTTCCTGGGAGGAGAGCATCTTGTCAAAGCGAGCCTTCTCCACGTTGAGGATCTTGCCTTTCAGCGGCAGGATCGCCTGGGTCTTGCGGTTACGCCCCTGTTTGGCAGAGCCCCCCGCAGAGTCACCCTCCACAATGTAGAGTTCGGAGAGGGCCGGGTCCTTTTCCTGACAGTCCGCCAGTTTGCCCGGCAGACCAGCGATATCCAGCGCGCCCTTGCGGCGGGTCATCTCGCGCGCCTTGCGTGCCGCTTCACGGGCACGGGCCGCATCGATCATCTTGCCCACAACCGCCTTGGCATCCTGCGGGTTTTCCAGCAGGTATTCGCTCAGATAGCGACTCATCTCCTGTTCCACCGCGGTCTTGACCTCGGAGGAGACCAGCTTGTCCTTGGTCTGGGAGCTGAACTTCGGATCCGGCACCTTTACCGAGATAATCGCAGTCAGACCTTCACGGGCATCGTCACCGGAGGTCGCCACCTTCTGCTTCTTGCCCATCCCTTCGCGCTCGATATAGCTGTTCAGGTTACGGGTCAGAGCCGCACGGAAACCGGC
>CAYWUD010000541.1:0-1595 GCA_964461355.1 uncultured Pseudomonadales bacterium
TGCACAGCTACTCTCTCTTGCCATGCATGAACCTACAGAGTCAATCAAGAAAAAGCTACAATCTACATCTGGATTTACCTATATCTCTCGGAGAACTACCGAGAAACAAGCTTTTGCAGTACAGGACTATATTGATCAAGGGAAAATACCAGGTATAGGTATTGATGTAGAGGATGGGCGTTTTTACCCATACAACTCTGCGGGAGCAAAAATTGTGGGGTATACGGACACAACAAATAAAGGTATTACCGGTATTGAGGGTGCCTTTGATAGAATACTCTCCCCCCAGCCAGAAGAGGGCGTTCCCATAACCTATGGAGATGATGTATATCTAACTATTGATATTGATCTGCAACAAGAGCTAGAACGACAGGCCTCAAACACATTCAAAGAAAATAACCCTGACTTTCTTATTGCCATTGTTATGGATGCAAAAACAGGAGAGATTCTAGCATCAACCTCCTACCCTACGTATGACCCAAACCGATATTATCAATACAACGATTTTAGCAGACTAGACCACCTTATGACCCAACCCTACGAACCGGGATCTGTATTTAAGATATTCTCTATGGCTACAATACTTAACCAGGGAGAGGTTACTCGGGATACCACCTTTGAGGATGAAGGACAGTACTTTTTAACCTTTCCCAACGGACAAACTTCAGTTATTTCAAACACCGATAACATTGCTCATGGAACCGTAACCCCTATAGAAACATTAAAGTACTCACTAAACACCGCAATGACAGCCTTTGCTCTTACGGTAGATGATCTTGCATTTTATGAAGGGCTCAGAAATTTTGGCTTTGGCTCAAAAACGTACCTTCCCTTGAGTGATGAAGCTCCAGGACTTATCCCACACCCAAACAACTGGTCAGGTAGATCAAAACCCACCATAGCCTTTGGTCAGGAATCGCTCACCACAGCAATACAACTTACCTCAGCAGCAACAGCCTTTGCAAATGATGGCCTTGTTTTAGAACCACAAGTTATTAAACAGATTGTTTCTCCCTCCCGTGGTATGTACCTAGAGGGAGGACGACAGGTACTTGGAAGAGCAACCACGACGGAAAATGCACGCGTAGTATTGGATGGAATGGAAGCATCAACCACCCCTGGAGGTACAGGAATATTTACTCGGGTAAATGGTGTTCGAGTTGCAACAAAAACAGGTACAGGACAGAAGGTTGACCCCCTTACTCAAATGTACTCTGACTCTGCATTTATTGCATCGGTTATGTCAATATTTCCTGCAGAGGACCCTCAGTATATTATTTACGGAGTTATGGATACTCCCAGGGGAAGAAGCATCTATGGATCTACGGTTGTGGCACCTATGATACAGAAAATGATACAGTACATTGTACACAAAGAGAGTACATCACTTGAGACCAAACCGTATATATCGCAAGAGATTCCAACAGAAGAGACTCCTATTACCGTAGAAAACAACACGGTGCCAGATCTCAGAGGATACTCAAAACGCCAGGTGACTATTTTTGCAGAAACCTACGGAATACCTCTTAGCTCCCGTGGCTTTGGATGGGTAACAGAACAAAATCCTGCTGCAGGAACTCCTATAGAAGATATGA
>CAYWUD010000542.1:0-1591 GCA_964461355.1 uncultured Pseudomonadales bacterium
TGTGGGCAACAACTGGATAGTTGTGGCCCGGAGTGCTGTTGTGTCCGACTAACCGTTGCCAACAAGCGTATCTACCATGAACGAAGCGCAGAAACTGATCGATACCCTCGACAAGGAAATCCCGTTCCAGGCGGCATCCCTCGATATCTGGGACAGCAAGTACCGTCTGAAGAACAAGCAGGGCGAGCCGGTCGATGGCGATATCCAGGCGACCTACCAGCGCGTGGCCAAGGCGCTGGCAGAAGTCGAGGCGACCCAGAATCTGCGCCAGCAGTGGGCCAAGAAGTTCGAGTGGGCGCTGGAAAACGGTGCCATTCCGGCCGGGCGTATCATCTCCAACGCCGGCGCGCTGGCCTACAAGCCGGCCACCAGCACCATCAACTGCACCGTCTCCGGCACCATCGAAGACTCCATGGACAACATCCTCAGCCGTAATCACGAGGCGGGGATGACCCTCAAGGCCGGCTGCGGTATCGGTTACGAATTCTCCACCCTGCGCCCGAAGGATGCCTATGTCTCCGGCGCCGGTGCGCGTACCTCCGGCCCGCTGTCGTTCATGGATATCTACGACAAGATGTGTTTCACCGTCTCCTCAGCCGGTGGCCGTCGGGGTGCACAGATGGCGACCTTCGATATCTCGCATCCGGACGTACTGGAATTTATCCGCGCCAAGCGTGAAGACGGCCGTCTGCGCCAGTTCAACCTGTCGCTCCTGATCACCGATGCCTTTATCCAGGCGGTGAAAGACGATGCCGAGTGGCCGCTGGTGTTCCCGCTGTCCGAGAAGGAGCAGGAAACCGAGCAGGTCGATCTGGACGATGCCAAGCAGTGCATCTGGCGCGAGTGGCCGATCAAAGGCGATTACATCTGCAACGCCCAGGGCCTGGTGGCCTGCCGCGTGCACAAGTGGATTCATGCCCGCCGTCTGTGGGACATGATCATGAGCAGCACCTACGACTACGCCGAGCCGGGCTTCATCCTGATCGACCGCGTCAATGAGCTGAACAACAACTGGTTCTGCGAGCAGATCCGTGCCACCAACCCCTGCGGCGAGCAGCCGCTGCCGCCCTACGGCAGCTGCCTGCTGGGCTCGGTGAACCTGACCAAGTTCGTGGTCGACCCGTTCACCGCCGAAGCCCGCTTTGACTGGGACAAGTTCCGCGAAGTGGTGGCCATCTTTACCCGCATGCTCGACAACGTGGTGGAGATCAACGGCCTGCCGCTGCCGCAGCAGCAGCACGAAATTACCCACAAGCGCCGTCACGGCATGGGCTTTTTGGGCCTCGGTTCTGCGATGACCATGCTTGGTCTGCCCTACGGTCAGGCCGGTTCCGTTGCCTTTACCGAACAGGTCTCCCGCGAACTGGCCGTCACCGGCTGGAAAGAGGGCGTGAAGCTGGCCGAAGAGAAGGGCGCGGCCCCGATCATGGACGAGCGCTTTACCGTGACCGAAGAGATGCTGCGCCTGCGCCCGGAAATGGCCGCCGATGGCATCCAGGTTGGTGACGAGCTGCCCGGCCGCGTCCTGCACGCGAAATACAGCCGCTATATGCAGCGTATTGCCGAGGTTGCGCCGGAGGTGATCGAGGCG
>CAYWUD010000543.1:0-1578 GCA_964461355.1 uncultured Pseudomonadales bacterium
GACAACTGGAGTTAAAGACATCACCCCGTGGAGCAATCCTTACTAATATCTCGCTTAAGAAGGTTCGAGAGCTTTTAGGAGATAATGGTTTCTCTCTTGCAGCTATTGAGGACTTTATTGAAAAAATCACCCATGAATTGAGTCCTGTTGATATTAAGGATTACGAAACCTTACAGGCTATTATCATTCAGTGGATGGGAGCGGCTCTTACATTTAATCCTACCGTGAGAAATACTATTGCTCCTGTTGTTATTGTTGTGGGCGACTCGGGGAGTGGCAAAACATCTCTTATTGCAAAAATTGCTGCGGAGTATGGTATTCGTGGTCGAGGAGGTGAACCTCGTCTTACAAGAATTGCGTCGTTAGACACTCGAAAAGTGGGGGCTAAAGAGCAGATTGAGCGGTATGGTACCCTTATGGGACTACTGGTTGATGTACTTGGTTCTATTGAGGAATTTGACCGTCTTATTGATAACTCTCCAGACTACCGACTTATTCTTATTGATACGCCCAGTGGTATTACTCATACAAAGGGTTGGGTGCAAGATATTCTACAGAGAATGGACTCGCTCAATATTCCAACAGAGGTAATTCTTACGCTCTCTGCTACCATGAAAAGTGAGGATATTGCACATACCCTTAAACGGTACCAGGGGGTAGGTTTTACATCAATTGCCATTACAAAGATGGACGAAACCTCTTCAGTGGGGAACCTGTTTAGTGTTCTCCGTGATGTTGATAAACCTATATCCTTTATTACCGAAGGCCCTAAGGTTCCTGGGTTCTTTAAAATTGCCTCTGCCGCTGATATTATGAGAAAGCTTCAGAATTTTACTGTTTCCTATGAGGAATCAGAGGCTCTTGCTATGGCTGCACAGTTTAGAAAACCATTACGAGGTGTTTCCTTTGAGAGTAAAGAGAATAGGCGAGATCAAGCACATCAGCCAACCTTAGACTTTATGGAGCCTCAGGAATGAGTAATACTCACAAAAACTCTTCGCAGGTAACACCAGAAAGAGAGCATAAATATGATAGAGCTTTTTGGAAGCGCCTAGCTATCAAAACAGTTATATTTTCTGTTGTAATGGTGATATTTTTTGTGCTTATTAAAGTTCTCTTTGCAGAACAGCTTGCCTCATTGGGAGGGTGGCTGTATGATCGTCTAGGCTATTGGGGTGTAGTGGTATATGTATTTTTTGTAGATATGCTGATTTTACCCGCGTCGATGGATATTGTATTTGCCTTTCTTGAAAATATTGCCCCTTGGAAAATGGCACTTATTCTTGGAGGAGCATCTATAGTAGGAGGTTGTGCTGGCTACTGGTTAGCAAGAAGTTTTAACCGATTCTCCTTTGTGGAAAGGTTCTCTCGATCATTTCGTGAGCAGGGTGAGCAGATGTTACACCGTTATGGAGGGTGGGCTGTTTGTATTGCCGGAATTACTCCCTTACCATTTTCATCAATTATGTGGGTGGCAGGTGTATTAAAAGTTCCTTTTTATGAGGTGTTTCTCGGTTCCCTTGTTCGGATTCCACGAGTACTGCTCTACTACTACCTTATCCAAGGGAGTCTTTCAAT
>CAYWUD010000544.1:0-1575 GCA_964461355.1 uncultured Pseudomonadales bacterium
TCATAAACCCCTCCATTAATAAAAGATCACATTTATTAAGCTGCTTATTTCTAAAAATAACAGCTCCCTTTCGCAGCAAAAAGCTGCAAACTTTATTATTCGTTTTGTGAATTTTCTATTAACGATTAATTACACCCACCAAAATAAATAATTAATATTCAATTCGATGGGTATAATTTAAAAACTTAACCGCACTTGGAATCCCCGCAGTTCAGACAGGTCATGCAGCCGTCCATCAGAATCACCGACTTGTGCATGCACTTCTTGCACAGCTCGGCATTCGGCGGGAAGTCGCTCGCTTCCTGAGCGCTGCGCTCGGCGTTCTTCTCTTCGAACTCGGCGCGCTTCTGCTCGATCAGCGCCTTGCGGTGCGCATCCATCTCCGGGCAGTCGATCATGCCGATCATCTTCAGGTGGTTTTCGATCGCATCGCCGATCTCGGCCACAACCGAGGGCATGTACTTGCCGCCCTTCTTGAAGTAACCGCCCTGCGGGTCGAACACCGCCTTGAGCTCCTCGGCCAGGAAGGTGACATCACCGCCCTTGCGGAACACGGCAGAGATCACCCGGGTCAGGGCGACCACCCACTGGAACTGGTCCATGTTCTTGGAGTTGATAAAGATCTCGAAGGGGCGGCGCTGTTCGTGCTCGGTGTCTTCGTTGAGGATGATGTCGTTGATGGTGACATACAGCGCGTGCTCGGAGAGCGGCGTCTTCAGCTTGTAGGTGTTGCCCACCAGCACTTCCGGACGGTCCACGCTCTCGTGCATCTGCTGGATATCGGCAGCACTCTGGCAGGTGCAGGTGTGCTCTTTCGCCGGCGCTTCGGCGGTCACTTCGGCTTCGGGCTTTTTCACCGCGAAACCCACAATCTTTTTCTGAATCTGTTTCATAACTGGCTGCTCTGAGGGCCCGACCGGGCCCTGTTGTGAACTCGAATCGGGCTTAGAACTTGCCGTAGTAACCTTCTTTGAGGGCGTCGTAGAGGTTGGCGGCGGTATGCATCTCGCCGTCGTACTCGATCTCTTCGTCGCCGCGCGCTTCGATCACGCTGCCATCTTCCAGGGTGAACTGGTAGGTGGTCTTTTTCAGGTCATCTTCGCGCACCAGTACGCCCTGCAGGGTTTCCGGGTTGAAGCGGAAGGTGGTGCAGCCCTTGAGGCCCTGATCGGCCGCGTACAGGTAGATGTCCTTGAAGGTTTCGTACTCGGTTTCGGTCGGCACGTTGATGGTCTTGGAGATGGAGGAATCCACCCACTTCTGCGCGGCGGCCTGGATATCCACATGCTCGCGCGGGGTCACATCATCGGCGGCGCGGAAGTAGGCCGGCAGCTGTGCGCTCGGATCGTCGCTGAAGGGCATCGCCTCCGGGTTGATCAGCGCGCGGTAGGCCAGCAGTTCGTAGGAGAACACATCCACCTTCTCCTTGGACTTCTTGCCTTCACGGATGATGTTACGGCAGTAGTGGTGGGCAAAGCTCGGCTCCACACCGTTGGAGACGTTGTTGGCCAGCGACAGGGAGATGGTGCCGGTCGGGGCGATGGAGCTGTGGTGGGTAAAGCGGCAGCCCTTTTC
>CAYWUD010000545.1:0-1574 GCA_964461355.1 uncultured Pseudomonadales bacterium
TTACCTCTTTAGGGAGTGCCATAGGAACTATTGTTGCACTCCCCTACTTACTCCGTATTTTTGGATAACCCCAAAAGGTCTATAGTTTACCAGGCGTATCCAAATCCTAAGTCAAGGTATCCATAGGATCCTGGTAAAATGTTATCAGAAGAGATTCCTAAACGTGCTCCAGCCCCTAATCGTGTAAAGAACCCTCCAGAGCTTAAGTACTCAATACCTCCACCTATTCTGATATAGAAAGCGAATCCCGAGGTTGTTGTTGTTTTGTACTTGGGTCCTTCCTGATCTGAGGGGTATGTCTCTGGAGTTCTGTATCCTTTAAATCCTAAGAGAAGGTCAGCATAGGGGTTTACTTTACTTGCCACTCTTTGGGAAAAAGAAAATCCAAGAAGGGCAGATCCTCCTGCCGCATCAAAAGATGTTTCTTTGAATCCTAAAGCTCCACCAGTAAACCATACAGCATTCTTTATTCGGTAGCTGTATCGGACTCCCGCTCCACCGCCGTTAATAAATCCAGTTCCATCTACCGTAATAACGTTGGTTACTATATCTTCTGGGTTTAAGGGTTCCTCAGATTGAGGCTCAAGTGTTTCTGCAAGTAGATCACTCTCCTCTGCAAATAATGTTGTTGCCCCAAATAAGAGCATAACACAAAGTAATAATTTTTTCATAGTAGTAATCCCTCTCTTTCTTGTGCATAATATCACATTTGTCTTGGGGGGTGCAATATACTAGGAGCCTATGATAAAAGCTTTGTCCTCTCTTTGTACTACCAAGCGTACCCAAATGATGTATTGAGAAAAGGAACTGGAATAAGCGATGTAGACCCCTCATTACTCATCAAGAAAGGGTACGCTCCTATTCCTAGGCGGAGTAGGAGTCCTTCTCTTGAGATAAACTCTACTCCCATGATGAGTTTTGGTAGTGGTACGTATGTCCATTGGCTTTCTCCTTCTACGGGGGAAAATTGGAAAAAGTAGTTATCCAATAGAAGATCTATATAAAACTCTGGACCTGGCTTATCGCGGTGAGTAGTCATATTGATACCTATGGCAACTCCTAGTAACTCTAGCTCTGTTGAGGCCATAGTTGCAACACCACCAATGACAGAGAAATATTTACTAAAGTGATACTGGTATAAAAGAGCTAATTCTCCAAGAAAAAGAAGAGATCCATCTACATACACTGCGTGGTTTGTGGAAAAGGGTTCTGTTTCTGTACTTTTTTCTCGTAATTCCTGCTCAGCCTTTTGAGGTGTCACTTCTAAGGTAACCTCTTCTGTTGTTGAAAACTCCTGATACCCTTTTGTGAAAAGATCAATTTCTTCTGTTGAAAGGCTCTCCTTTGTAAAAAGAGCAGGTGTAATAATTAGTAAGAAACTGAGCACTATGCATCCTATTTTTTTCATTGTTCTACCACCTATATCCTAATCCCAATTGAATTCCTAAGCTTCCCCCAGAAAGTTCTTCATGGAGAAATAGGTCTAGTACAGGGCCAATACGAAAGGTAAATCCTGAGGTTTGTACATATTCAAATCCAGGATAAAGTCTAATTATACCCATGATATGGGAGGG
>CAYWUD010000546.1:0-1566 GCA_964461355.1 uncultured Pseudomonadales bacterium
ACCTGGACCAATACACCGGGACTGGCCGGTAGCAAGCTTGCGATGCTCTGCGTCCTCTGGTTCGCAGCGCGGGTCAGCCTCGGCTTTGACCTGTTGCCGGCGCTGGCGCAGGTGCTGCTGGATCTGGCCTTTCTGCCGCTGGTCGCGCTGGTGGTCACGCTGCCGATCATCGCTCGACGCCAGTGGCGCAACCTGCTGTTCCTGCCGCTGCTGCTGGCGTTGATGCTGGCCAACGGTCTGATGCACGCCGGGCTGATCTACAGCGATTACGCCCTGATCCAGCAGGGCGCCTACGGCGCGGTGCTGCTGGTGCTGCTGGTGATGAACGTACTGGCTGGCCGTGTGATCCCGTTCTTTACCGCGCGGGGGCTCGGGATCGAGGCGCGGCCGCGTCTGCTGTGGCTGGAGTGGCTGGCCGGCGCGCCGCTGGCGCTGCTGGCCCTGCAGCAGCTTGCGGGTCAGACCCAGCCGGGCTCGCTGGGTGGTCAGCTGGCGGCGCTGCTCGCCGGTGTGGCGGCCTTCGGTCAGCTGCTGCGCGCGCTGTACTGGCAGCCGATCGCCAGTCTGCGTGTAGCTCTGCTCTGGTCGCTGCACCTGTCCTATCTTTTTGTGCCGCTGGGTCTGGCCCTGCTGGTGCCGGCGCTGCTCGGTACCGGAAGCTTCAGTCCGGCGCTGCATGCGCTGACCGCTGGCGCCATGGGCGGCCTGATTCTGGCGATGATGGCGCGGGTCAGCCTCGGTCATACCGGTCGCAGCCTGCTGCCGCCGCGACCGATCAAACTGGCCTTTGCGCTGGTGCTGCTGGGTGCGGCGCTGCGGGTGGCCGGTTCGCTGCTGAGCCTGCCGCTCTGGCTGACCTACGGCCTGGCCGGTGCCTTCTGGGCCGCCAGCTTTGCCCTGTTCCTGCTCTGTTACGGCCCGATGCTCTGTACCCCCCGGGTGGATGGCCGTAACGGCTGACTGATACGACTTACAAGAATGACTTCTGTCTTTTATATCGAGGAGAAAACCGATGTTCTGCGTCCAATGTGAACAAACCATGCGTACCCCGAACGGTAACGGCTGTGCCTATGCGCAGGGGATGTGCGGCAAGACCGCTGCGACCTCCGATCTGCAGGATGTGTTGATCTACATGCTGCAGGGCGTATCGGCCTGGGCGCTGGCGGCGCGTGAAGTCGGTATCGTCGATGAGGCGATCGATACTTTCGTACCGAAGGCCTTTTTCTCTACCCTGACCAACGTCAACTTCGACAACGACCGCCTGCAGGCCTATCTGAGTGATGCCAAGGCCGCGCGCGATCAGTTGAAAACAGCACTGGAAGGCCGCAGCGTGAATGTGCCGAGCGGTGGTCCGGCGCATTTTGAGCCGGCCACCAGCCTGGAGGGGATTCTGGCGCAGGCCGATATTGCGGCGCCGAACCGCGGCAAGGATGAGGTGGGCGAGGATATTGTCGGCCTGCGTCTGCTGGCACTGTACGGTCTGAAGGGCGCGGCGGCCTATATGGAGCACGCCTGTGCGCTGGGCCGTACCGATGCCGAGATCGCCGCCGAGTTTCACCGTATCAT
>CAYWUD010000547.1:0-1566 GCA_964461355.1 uncultured Pseudomonadales bacterium
TATGAAAAAGATGGTGCTCTGACAAGGGGTTGCTATATTTTTTATTAAGAACTTTGTATACTCCCACAAAAGGAGTAATCATGGAAGCACAAAAAGGATTAGGACGCCTTGCCGCCTCCTATGGATCAGGACGATTTTTAGCGGAGTTTCTTACAGGTGCATTTGCTGCCCTCGTATATAAATATTATGAAACAGAGCTAGGATTATCTGGAGGGTACGTTACCATTGCGGTAATTCTTTTTTCCGTATGGAATGCAGTAAATGACCCTTTAATTGGTCACCTAACAGAGAAAAAAACACGATTTGCAGAGCGATTTGGAAGAAGGTTTCTCTGGATTATATCAGGAGTAATTCTCTGTTTATTAGCCTTTGTAGCAATATTTGCGGTACCAAGTACCGTGCAAGGAAGTATGGTTAAACTGTTTCTCTGGCTCCTTATTTCAATCTGTTTATACGATGCACTTTACACCGTTTGGGAGGTAAACTTTATATCCGTATTCCCTGATAGGTTTAGAAGTGCCGAAGCAAGACGAAAAACTGCTACCATTAGTACAGCTATTGGTGTATTAGGAATTGCATTAGGTTCTATTCTTCCTACACAAATTATTGAGTATGGAAAGGTCTCCAGTTACATAGTAAATAGCCTTGTCTTTGCGGGTATTGCGCTTATTGCTCTGATCTGTCTTATTCCCGCAATTAAAGAGACTCCCGAAATGATTAAACGGTACCTTGATAAAACAAAAAATAGTAAGGGTGAATCATTTTTTTCCCAACTAAAAAAGGTGTTTAAGGAGCGTAATTTTGTAGCATTTATCATTCTCTTTTTCTTCTACCAGTCTGCAATGATCACACTTCAAGGGTCTATCCACTATGTAGGAGATTACATTCTTCCAGGGGGAGCCTCTGGAACCACCGGAATATTTGCAGGTATGCTTGCAGGGGCAGTATGTAGCCTGCCTCTTTGGTCATTATTCTCCAAACGAATAAAAAACAATAATCAGAAACTCCTTATCATTACCTCCTTTGGAATGGCTTTCACCGCTACTTTCCTCTTTTTTACTACAAGTAACCTTGCCCTTACTATTATCATGTTTCTTTGGGGAATCTTTTTTGGTGGATTCTGGTGTTTCATGAATCCTGCTTTCGCTGATGTTATTGATGAGATAGTTCTTCATGACGGAAAGAGGGATGACGGTATTTTTATTGGATTTAGAGCTTTCTTTGGGAGGCTATCCTACGCATCCCAGGCAATTATATTCTGGCTAGTTCATAAATTCACCAGCTTTGATAATAGTGCAGAGGTACAAAGCAGCCTAGCTAAAACAGGTATTCAACTACACCTATCTTTTATTCCAGCCATACTGATTTTAATAGGTGTATGCATCTATATAAAAATGAACACCCTAACTCCTTCACTGGTGGCAGAGCATAAACGAGAGCTTGAGAAACGAGGCCTATAGGCAAATAAAAAAGGGGGTTCCTTTCTCAAGGTTCCCCCTTATCTCTTTATACTAAATTACAACAACTCAATTCCCTCTTCCTGGCACTCAGTAACAACAGCCTCTG
>CAYWUD010000548.1:0-1563 GCA_964461355.1 uncultured Pseudomonadales bacterium
TACCCTCTTCAACTCGGTTTAAGAAGGTAATCTGTTGCCCTTGCCTTGATACAAGAAGGTGCAGAAGTACTATAAGAGGACTTTCTAGTTGGGTTATTTCCAAAAAGTGTGTAGCAAAAAGAGTTTTTGCTCCTATTTTTAGAAGGTACTCAGAAACTGCCCAAGCAATAGAGAGTCCATCTGTAGTTCCTGTTCCTCGCCCTACTTCATCCATAATCACTAAACTATGGGCAGTTGCATTTCTAAGAATGTATGCTGTCTCATTCATTTCAACAAGAAATGTCGATTCCCCACGAGTAAGGTTATCTGTAGCTCCAACACGGCAAAAAATCTGATCTGATATGCCAATTTCCGCAGACTCCGCAGGAACAAAAGATCCCATTTGAGCCATAAGAATAATAAGTGCTGTTTGCCTTAGGTAGGTAGATTTACCCGCCATGTTTGGTCCCGTTATAAGTGCAAACCGGCGATACTGGTCTTGGAATGTTGTATCATTTGCAACAAAACTTCCAGGAGCCATAGAGGATTCAACTACCGGGTGTCTACCTTTTGTTATAAGAACTCGATTATGATTATGAATAGTTGGTTTTGTATAACCGTGCAACATTGCTACGGTTGCAAGCGACTGGAATGTATCATAATGTGCTACTCTATGTGCTAGGGAGAATAGATGGTCTACCTCTGCTGCTACCTGTTTCTTAAGATCGAGAAACAGGGCGTTTTCTAGTTCTGACGCCCTCTCCTGTGCCTCTACTGCTCGTGTTTCAATTGACATAAGCTGTTCTGTAGTAAACCGTTCTGCTTGAGCCATACTCTGTTTTCGTATATAACTCTCTGGAACTTTATTGGCACTAGATTTTGGTACCTCTAAAAAGTAACCAATAATACGGTTGTGCTTAAGTTTTATGGTAGTAATTGCACTCTTTTGTCGTTCCGACTCAACATATTTTTGCAGTATACTATCTGCATTGTCACGCAGTGCCCTGAGTGTATCTAGTTCCTTGTTGAACCCTTCTCTAATTGTTTCCTGTTTTAGATCGTCACTTAGGGCGTGCTGCAAAAGCGTTGCTATACCCATAAGAGCTTCTGTGGCCTGTGTATCTTGGGCGAAGAAAGGAATAACATCTAATACTTGTTTCTCTAGTTGGTGGGCTGCTATAAGTGATGTCATAAGCTTAATAAGCTCTTGTGGGGTTATTTTCATAAGAGCTGCCCGTGTGGCCAATCGTTCTAAGTCGTGAATACCACCTAAGGTTTTTTGTGTAACCTTAAGCAGGTTTATATCTGAAAATAGCTGCTCTATGGCAAACTGCCTTTTCTCTATTTCTTGCTTTTGTACAAGGGGGTTCAGAATCCATTGGCTTAAAAGTCTTGACCCCATGGGTGTTTTTGTCTTTTTAAGTGTTGAAAAAAGTGTAAACTTTTCACCGCCGTTTAGCAGATTATTGATTAACTCTAAGTTGCGTTGTGTAGATTCATCCATCTGTAAAAAATTAGACGAATCTCGTCGCTCTACTTGAGTAATATAAGAGAGAATATTTTTTGCATTTGACTCAATATATA
>CAYWUD010000549.1:0-1548 GCA_964461355.1 uncultured Pseudomonadales bacterium
GTGAACATGACCGCCTGCTGAAAATGAACGTGTCTCCCCAGGCACGTCAACGCAACCTGAACCGCCCCGGGTTTCGCGGAGGCTGTTTTGTTTGAGTCAGGCAGCAACCGATATGGTTGCCTGACTCTGTTCGTATAGTGCCTCAAACTCGGCCGGTGGCCTATTTCCAATTGGCTCCAGCAGGCGCTGATGGTTGAACCAGGTCACCCACTTCAGCGTTTCCCACTCCAGACTGTCTACGCTTTTCCATGGCCCTCGCTTGTGGATCAGTTCGGTCTTGTAGAGGCCGTTGATGGTCTCTGCCAGTGCGTTGTCGTAGCTGTCACCGGTGTTGCCAACCGAGGGCTCGATACCCGCTTCGCCCAGCCGTTCACTGTAGCGAATCGACAGATATTGCGAGCCCCTGTCACTGTGATGAACCAGCCGGTGGGGCTCAGGCCGACGAGTGTGAAGCGCCTGTTCCAGAGCATCCAGGACAAACTCTGTGCGCATGTGCCGGCTGACACGCCAGCCCACGATAAACCGTGAGTAGACATCGACGATGAACGCCACATAAGCAAATCCCTGCCAGGTTGAAACGAATGTGAAATCGGCGACCCAGAGCTGATTGGGACGTTCGGCAGTGAACTGGCGCTTTACCAGATCTCTGGTCAGGATCGGCTTGTGTGGTTTTGACCGTTTTGCCCCGCGTTACGCCGCAGAGCCCCATTTCACGCATCAACCGTTCCACTGTGCAGCGCGCAACCACCTGGTGTTCGCGATGCATCTGCCGCCAGATTTTCCTAGCCCCGTAGACCTCGTAGTTTTCCTGCCAGACACGATGAATTTGTACAGCAAGTGCCTCATCACGGATCGCTCGGGCGGAGCGTCGTGAGCGATCACGTAACCGTGCAGCATGGCGCCGGTAAGCCGATGGAGACACTTGCAACACGCGGCACAGTGGCTCGACTCCAAAGTTTTGCCGGTACTTGTCGATCAGTTGCCAGATCACTTCAAACGGCGGTCGAGCTCCGCCTGGGCGAAAAAAGCGCTGGCGACCTTGAGGATTTCGTTGGCTCGCTTGAGCTCACGAACCTCGCGTTCCAGTTCCTTGACGCGGGCATCAGTGGCCGAGGCGGAGGGGGATGCAGGCGCAGCTGCCTTCCGAATCCAACTGCCCAGTGTCTGGGCGGTGCAGCCGATCTTGCCGGCCACGGCCTCGATGGCGGCCCACTGCGATGTGTGGGACTCGCGGACCTCATAAACCATACGGATGGCCCGGTCACGGACTTCAGGGGAAAACTTGGGGTGCTTGCTCATATGGGCTCCATTCTCTCAAAAGGTGGAGCCTCCGCGAAACCCGGGGCGGTTCAGTTTGAGTAAGATGCTTGAGTGCAGTGATGTTTTCAAGCGAAGATCCGAACTGTGCGGGTTAGTTCCCTTTTATGTATGGATCACTGGACTGATCTGAGCTCGCTGGGCTTTGCGTAGAGAAGCGTTGGCTGGCTCATCAGTTCAATCAGCACAAGGGCTCTATGCTCACCATCATTCATCTGGAAGATGCCTTCT
>CAYWUD010000550.1:0-1548 GCA_964461355.1 uncultured Pseudomonadales bacterium
CTGTCGAAGAACGCCGGGTCAATGCCGAGCGCTTTGGCTTCGGCACGGACAAAGCTGTAGGCGATCTCGCTCGACTCGGTCATCACGTCGCCGAGCTGTCCGGTCTGTTTGAAACCGGCGCGCTCACTGGCAATGGCGGCCGCCTCCACCGGCAGGGTGGCGCCCCCCATGCTGGTCCAGGCCAGCCCGGTGATCACCCCCACCCCCGTGAGTTGGGCGTCGGGTCGGAACAGCGGCTGACCGAGATAATCCGGCAATTCCTTGAGACCGATACGCACCTGGGTCTGACTTCCCAGCAGCTTGACCACGGCCTTGCGCACCAGACGGTTGAGCAGCTTGTCCAGCTGGCGTACACCGGCCTCTCGGGCATAGCCTTCGATCAGCTGCTTGAGTGCCGGCGGCGTCAGTTTGACCTGAGCTTTTTTAAGTCCCGCGCGTTCGAGCTGACGCGGCCAGAGGTGCTTGCGGGCGATCTCGAGTTTTTCCTCGGCGAGGTATCCGGACAGGCGGATGGTGTCCATGCGGTCAAGCAGGGGGCCGGGAATGCTGTCGAGCTGGTTGGCGGTGCAGATAAAGAGCACTTTGGAGAGGTCGACTCGCATGTCCAGATAATGATCGAGGAATTCGACATTCTGTTCGGGATCGAGCACTTCCAGCAGCGCTGACGCCGGGTCGCCGTGGAAGGACGCGCCGATCTTGTCGATCTCATCGAGCATGATCACCGGGTTGGCCACTTCGACCTCTTTCAGCGCCTGTACCAGCTTGCCGGGCAGGGCGCCGATATAGGTGCGCCGATGGCCCTTGATCTCGGCCTCGTCGCGCATGCCGCCGAGGCTGAGGCGGTAAAATTTACGCCCCAGGGCATCGGCGACGCTTTTGCCGATGCTGGTCTTGCCGACACCGGGCGGACCGACCAGCAGCATGATTGAACCGGCCAGTTCGCCCTTGTAGGCGCCGACGGCGAGAAACTCGAGAATGCGCTCTTTGACATCGGCGAGCCCTTCGTGGTCGCGGTCGAGAATCCGGCGCGCGGCACCCAGGTCGAGGCGGTCATCGGAATACAGCCCCCAGGGCAGGGCGGTGGCCCAGTCAAGGTAATTGCGGGTGACGGCATATTCCGGTGAGCCGGTCTCGAGGATGGCCAGTTTTTTTAGTTCTTCCTCGATCTTTTTCAATGCCGCCGGTGGCACCTCGCGCTCCTCCAGCCGCGCTCGAAACTCGTCGGCATCGGCGGTGCGGTCATCCTTGGACAGCCCCAGCTCCTTCTGGATCACCTTGAGCTGTTCCTTGAGAAAGAACTCGCGCTGGTGCTGGCTGATCTTCTGGTTCACTTCCTGGGTGATCTCGGCCTGCAGGCGGGCGATATCGAGTTCCTTGCGGATCAGTACCAGTACCTTTTCCATGCGCGCAAGCAGCGGCAGGGTTTCAAGCACCTCCTGAAGTTCCGGGCCGGCTGCCGAGGTGATGGCGGCGGCAAAGTCGGCCAGCGGTGCCGGGTCGTTGGGGCTGAACCGGTTCAGGTAGTGCTTGAGCTCTTCGTTGTACAGC
>CAYWUD010000551.1:0-1537 GCA_964461355.1 uncultured Pseudomonadales bacterium
CTTATTGTTCTGCTTGATATATACAATGTTTTGGGGGTATCTATTTTGGTAATGAAGTGCTATTGACTCTACATTATCAGGACTTCCGTCATTCACCAAGATAAGTTCTATATGATCTTCAAATCCAATGGTTTGATGTACGACACTCTCTATGGCCTCTGCAATATAGGACTCCACACGATAACATGCCATAATAATTGTAAATGTAAATTTTGAGTGCATACTACCTTGTTCCACCTCTTTAAAACCCTACAGGAATAGTAAATTATGAACAGCCTAAGGTCAAGAACTCACAGCAGCATAGACCACCTTCCCTACCTGTTTTTCACAGAGAAATGCATATTTCAAGGAATTAACGATTTTTCAGGGCCCCATCCATGATCATAGTTGGAGTGTAGAATAATCAGAGTTAAAATGAGGAGGTCGTAACTTGAAACTCTTGAGATGATCCCATAGGCTTTAAGATTATATCACCTTTACCATACACCATTTCACGGGTATCACTAAATGAGAATTGTAAATTTTTCATTTTCACTTGTGCTGTTTTCCCCTGCTTTTCATCATACAGAACTACTGTACCATTTATTACACCTCCTGATCCAGGAGTTTTTGCAAAGTACTCATCAATAGAAATATCACTCACTTTACAGTTGGTATCAACCTGCAGCCCCGCAACAGGAGTGCCGAGAAGTCCAAGAGATGACCCTTTTACAACAAGATGAAATCCCTCTTTCTGTAAGTTTATTTTAATAAAGCTTTGCAAGTTTTCAGAATCTGAAGGCACCGAAGGTCTAGAGTCCAGAGACGCCTCATCACCTGCCTCTGGATGCTTAATAACTGGGTGTCGAGAAAATGGATTTTTGGGGTACTCCATAATAATTGAATCCCCATACCGAGCACTATCACCAATATCAGCAAGTGTTACATTACCATTTAAAATATTAAACGGTGTCTGAATGTAAGTTCTTGCAATCCGTGAATCTTCCCTTCCCGCCTCGGGAAGCTGAGGATCACAGCCAAAGAGAAATAATGTTAAAATCATCATTGCGAAAATAACTACTAACTTAGACTTCACCACAACCTCCTTTACAAATGTATTATACACAATGATAACACTGAAGAAAATGAAAAACCAGTATGAAAATCTTCATTTTTTTAAAAAAGTTCAAAAACTGCCAATTTTATACCATTTTTTAGAAAAAAATTTTACAACAGGGTGAGCTTACTACATAGAAACACAATACCTACCCTCTTCTCTATTGCTCACAATACCCAATTAAAGTTAATCCAGTTACTTTTCTCATAGGACCTTCTGATTTTGTATAGGATAAAAAACAAGATTATGAGATTTTTTCAGGAAGTTTCAATCATTTTCTTGCACACAGATCACAGATTAGGTATTCTGTAGAAAAATGAATTATTGGAGGTTCTATGAAAAAAATGACTACCTGGGCAATAGGATACCTTTTTGCAGGACTAGCGGGTGGAGTTTTCTATAGGGAGTTTACTAAACTAACTGGGTTTGTGGGAGGTACAA
>CAYWUD010000552.1:0-1536 GCA_964461355.1 uncultured Pseudomonadales bacterium
GAACACTATGGGAATACCAGCACCAAAGGTGAGAGATGTTTTTGTTTCATTACAGAGGGTAGAAAAGAAGAATGATATAGAGCTCAGAAAGAGTAGAAGTAAAATTGCCCCAGCACAGAGCATTAAAAAAGGTACCACATCTAATTGGTTAGGGTACATGCTGTTTGACACAAGAAGTAGGGTAACCCACGCAATCATCATAAGAGTTATAGTGGAAAATATCATAGTAATTGCTTGGGTTCGAATAAAAGTTCCTCGTTTTAGGGGTGTTGATAAGAATGTTGCTAAACTCCCTTTATCAAGATGTCTTGCCACAAGTCTATTGCCTAAAATGATAATATAGATCATGGGAAATATAATAAATATGAACTGAAACAGATAATTTCCAAAAAATGATACAAGATCTGTTGGTATTACATTAAATCCAACAGCAGAAGCAAATCCTGGCATAGATTCAAGCATATTGTGCATGGATTCAATAGTTGCTGGATCATACATAGTTGCTATAATTGAGGCGTACATCATAAGAATTGCCACAAATATGATAAAAAAGAGTCGATTCTCTCTTATATTTATTCTCATTACTGTGCTATTCATGTATAGCCTCCTTCTCATAGTACCGGAAAAAGATATCCTCTAAAGAGGGTTCCGTAATAGACATTTCTACCACATTACATACTGACAATCGAGAGAGTGCATAGGCGTAGTCTCCTTGGAATTCAATAGCAACTTTTCTATCTTCCATTACTGTAACTGTTAGGTTTTTTGCCTTTTGGAGTTTAGCTACATCATCCTCACTCCGAAGCTCTGCATGAATAATAGCCTGTTGCTTCTCTTTCATTACAGAGATATCTTCCATAAGGACAATCTTTCCATCTCTAATAATTCCCACTCGGTCTGAGGTTCTATCTATCTCTTCAAATAGGTGAGAGGATATGAGCATAGTTTTTCCTCGCTTGCGCTCCTCTCTTACGAGTTCAACAAAGGAGTGTTGCATAAGAGGATCAAGCCCACTGGTAGGTTCATCCAATATGTATATTGCAGGGTCATGCATAAAGGCAGCCACTATTCCTATTTTCTGCTTATTGCCCTTAGACATTCTCTTTATTTTCATACCTGGCTCAAGAGAGAATCGCTCTATTAAGTTATCTCTTCTTTTATTTGAGAGGCGTCGACCACCCTGTAGGTCTTGCACGTATTTAAGATACTGAAGCCCTGTCATGTTTTCTAAGTATGTAGCTTCCCCAGGGAGGTACCCAATAGATTGATTTGTTTTGTAAGATTTTCCCCAACAACTATGTCCGTTAATAGTGGCTTCGCCCATCTTTGGCTTTAAAGATCCGAGTAGGGTACGGATAGTTGTGGTTTTACCAGCTCCATTCGGACCAAGAAACCCAAATACCTCACCCTCAGAAATCGAGAAGTTAATATCAAAGACTCCTCTACCACTACGGTAGGTGAAAAAAAGGTTTTTAGCATTAATCATGCATGCCTCCTGTCTGTTTTCTATAACAGCCTAGTACAAGTATAAATATC
>CAYWUD010000553.1:0-1531 GCA_964461355.1 uncultured Pseudomonadales bacterium
GGCCGAAACCGCCGCCCAGATAAGGCGCGCTGCCGATCTGCCAGAACAGCCAGGAAAGACATTCGGCCCGGGCGGCGGGCGCCTCGGGGACAAAGGCACCGAACTTTTCCGCCAGATAGAGCAAAATGGCGCCGGATTCGAACACCCGCACCGCCGGGTCGACACTGCAATCGAGTAGCGCCGGGATCTTGGAATTGGGGTTGACCGCAACAAAGCCGCTGCCGAACTGCTCCCCCTCGCCGATGCGGATCAGGTGGGCATCGTACTCCGCCTCACTGATCCCCAGCGCCAGCAGCTCTTCAAGCAGAATGGTGACCTTGACCCCGTTGGGGGTACCCATCGAATAGAGCTGCAGTGGGTGCTTGCCCACGGGCAGGCGCTGCTCGTGGGTCGCGCCGGCCACCGGCCGGTTGATATGGGCAAACTTGCCGCCGTTAGCCTGGGTCCACTGCCAGACCTTCGGCGGTGTGTAGGGCGGATAGCGGGATGAAGAAGTCTCGGAGGAATCGGTCATGGGTGCCGCTCACGCACAGTGGATAGACGCCCAGTGTACTCAATTTGTGGCGCCGGTGGCTGCTGCCCGGTGCCAGCTTTGAATCTGCTCGATCTCATCGCGGGCAAGAAGCTGCCGTGGAATGAAGTAGGCGCTGCGTTTGGAGATAAACAGCAACAGGTAATCCCGGCTGCTTTCGATGCGCAGAATCTTGTCCCAACCGAGGGAAACATCAAAGCCTTCGCCGGAGTTGGCAAAACCCTCGGCTGACAGGATGCAGTTCTGGGGTGCCCGGGCCGCGGCGTTGTTGTTGAAGGTGCGCTTGACCTCAAGGTATTGCGAATAGGGCTGAATCACCAGGGCGTAGGCAAGCATCATCCCGCCCAGCCAGCTGAAGGGCATGTTCAGCGCCAGCTTGTAATCGAGGCCATAACCCGAAAGCTCCAGCGCCAGACCGAACAGCATCGGCACACCGATAAAAAAGCCGTAGAAGAGCCGCGCGGCAATCGTTTTCATGAAGATCTGCCGGGTCACCGCAAACTGCTCGTAGACGGTCATGGTGAAGGTTTTTTCGATCTGCTGCATATCGGGGCGGGTTGGTTTGGCCAGTGGTGGGGGGAAGCTATCAAATGGGGTCAGGGGTGACCAGCGATTCGGGGCGCTGGCCCGCGCGATTTACGTTTGCCAATAACCATGCTTCCGGTTTCATACTCTCGCTACGGTGCAGGCTTCTACACAGAACTAAAGCATGCGCTTATTGGATAACATCGTTCTCGCGGGGCTCCGCCCCACACCCCGGCAAGGGGGCGGAACGGCCACGCCCCCTTTGCAATCCCCTCCCCGCCCCTGCCGTGGACGGCTTCCTCGCGCTTTTTTACCTATCTGCCTGACGCGTTTAATGGCGCATCCCTGCGCCTAAACGCTGAGCTGCATCCTGCAGCTCCACGCCAGAGGTAAAAAAGCCCTACGGCCACGGCACATGGGGGGAGTTTAGCTACCAGTTCATTGCGGCTACGTAGTCTAAATCGTGGTCTGCCC
>CAYWUD010000554.1:0-1518 GCA_964461355.1 uncultured Pseudomonadales bacterium
GTTACCGTCTGACTGATGGTGATGCTTTCAAGGCGATGGAGCGACTGAGCAAGCTCGGCGCGATCACCACCGTGCACCCGGAAAACCACGAGGTGATCGAGCACCTGCGTGCCAAGTTCGTTTCCGAAGGCAAGCTCTCGCCGATCTACCACGCCAAGAGCCGTCCGGCCCAGTGTGAAGCCGAGGCGATCGGCCGCATGCTGCAGATGTGCGACATGGTGCCCGAAGCCTGCCTGTACGTGGTGCATATGAGCAACCGTCAGGGCCTGTACCTGCTCAACGAAGCCCGTGCCCGTGGTCAGAATGCGATTGTGGAGACCTGCCCGCAGTATCTGTTCCTGGACGAAACCCGATACCTGGAACCGAACAACGAGGGGCTTAAATACATCATGAGCCCGCCGCTGCGTACCAAGGCCGACAACGTCGAGCTGTGGAACGGCATTCAGAAGGGCGATATCGATGTGATCGCGACCGACCACTGTCCCTTCGATTTTCATGGCACCAAGCAGAAGGGCAAGGACGATTTCACCAAGTGCCCGGGTGGCGCGCCGGGCGTTGAAGCCCGTGTACCGCTGATGTTCTCCGAAGGTGTGATGAAAGGCCGTATTACCGTCGAGCGGTTTGTGGACCTGGTTTCTACCAACCCGGCGAAGATCTTCGGCATCTACCCGCAGAAAGGGGCGCTGAAAGTGGGCAGTGACGCCGATATCGTGCTGATCGACCCGAACAAGAAGATCACGCTGACCCACAGCATGCTGCACGAAAATGTCGATTACACCCCGTATGAAGGCTTTGAGCTGCAGGGTTACCCGACCCTGACCATGGCCCGCGGCCAGGTGATCGTGAAGGACAACGACTTTGTCGGTCAGGCCGGGACCGGTCACTTTATCAAGCGTAAAAAGCGCGAACTCGTTTAAGCGCCGCTGCGTACTCAAGGCCCTGCACTGCAGGGCCTTTTTTTGTCGCAGGTGTCTTGGGATTGCGCGATTTTCTATAGTTAGGAAAAGTTCGCATCAGGAGTGGGGCCATGGATCTTGACTACTGGAGTGACCGTTACCCCGAAGAGATCTCTCCGCAACTTGAGCTCGACGGCTATCAGAGTGTGACCGAGCTGTTCGAAGAGGCTTGCCGCGAATTTGCCGATCAGCCGGCTTTCAGCTGTCTGGGGCAGAGCCTCAGTTACCGTGAGCTCGAGCGCCAGAGCAGGGCGTTTGCCGCCTACCTGCAGCAGGAAACCGGCCTTGAACCCGGTGACCGGATTGCCGTGGTACTGCCCAATCTGCTGCAGTTTCCGATTGTGGTGTTCGGCGCGCTGCGTGCCGGGCTGGTGGTAGTGAACACCAATCCGCTGTATACCGTGCGCGAGATGCGCCATCAGTTTGACGATGCCGGCGTGCGGGCTGTGGTGGTGCTGGCCAACATGGCCCACAAGGTTCAGGCCGTGCTGCCGGACACCCTGATCGAAGAGATCATCGTGACTGATGTCGGTGATCTGTTACCGGCGCCTAAGCGCTGGCT
>CAYWUD010000555.1:0-1514 GCA_964461355.1 uncultured Pseudomonadales bacterium
ACTGGACCTTTGCCCATAATGGCCAGATTCCCGACGTGAAAGCGTATCCGAGCGGCTTTTACCGACCGGTGGGGGATGCCGACAGTGAATATGCCTTCTGCTGGTTGATGAATCAGCTGCGTACGCAGTTTCCGGAGCGTCCGAGCGCCTTTGCGCCGCTGTGGCAGGCACTCAAGCAGTGGTGTGATCAGCTGCGGACGTTGGGCGTATTCAATCTGCTGTTTACTGACGGTGAGCACCTGTACTGCTACTGCACCACCAAATTGCACTGGATTACGCGACGAGCTCCGTTCTCGGAAGCGGTATTGAGCGATACCGACGTCCGGATCGATTTCAAGGAGGTGACCACGCCGAAGGATGTGGTTACGGTCGTGGCGACCGAGCCGCTGACGACCAACGAAAGCTGGCAGAAGCTCGAGGCCGGGACACTGCTGGTGTTCAGAGACGGTGAGTTGCTGCAGCGTCTTGACTGAGGCATGCCGCCGTAAAAAAGCCCCGACTTTGTTCGGGGCTTTTTTGGCTGTGCGGGTTCTTTCGTGTGGCGCGTTAAACGTGCGGGCTAGACGATTTCATCGATGCTGGGCAGGTTCTCGGGCCGGTCGGGCAAGCGGCCTGGATTTTGTTCACGCCGAGCCTCAAGGGCGGCGCTGTTGGCATCGGCGGCATTGGCCAGCTCGTTGACCCGCACATTTCGTGCAATGTTCTGCAGTGTTTCTATCTGGCTGGCCAGGCTTGGGCCGGAGTCAACGTCGGCACCGCTGGAGGCCTCGATATAACGTTCGATGTTCTGTTGTTGCTGCTCGTTGGCAACAACGGCGACTGCAGCCTGACGGGTTCGGTCCTGATTGGCCTGCCGGTTTTCCTGCACGGCCTGCAGACTGTCCTGTCGCTGAACGGTTTGCGCGCGCTGCTCCTCGGGTGATAGTTCCTGCTGCGGCGGAACCACGGGCGTAGCCGGTCGTTGGGGCTGTGTCTGCGGCGCGGCGAGTGGAGTGCTGTTGATCTGCATGGCGACGCTCCTGATTGGGCGTTCGGACTGACTCCCATAAGTCTAATTGATTAAAAAGTAATCGGCGAGCATTGTGGCGGTCAGGGCGAGCGGAGCGTTCGGGGGCCCGTATCGGCCCCCGTCGGTCTGTCGATTCAGGCGGTCTGAGTGCGCATGCGGCGCTGACCGATATTGATCGCCAGCAGTGCCGCGATACTGAATTTGACCAGCACATCGGCCCAGACGATCTCGATCATCTCCTGGGTACTCATGACGCCGAGGAAGGCGATCAGGGTGAATAGAATGCTGTCGAGGGGGACGCTGATGGCGTTGCTGGTGAGCACGCGGCGCGCCCAGCTATGGGCACGCAGACGATGGAATACCGCGGTATCGGTCAGCTCACTGGCAAGAATCGACAGGAACGAGGCGATGATAAAGCGGCTGGGGGTTTCCAGATACCAGGCCGCGACAAGGTTCACCAGAAGGGCGAGGGCGATGGCACCGTAGACCCAGTTCAGGCCATAGC
>CAYWUD010000556.1:0-1511 GCA_964461355.1 uncultured Pseudomonadales bacterium
GTACGGCAGGGGTCTCGACGTTGACTTCTTTGAAGAAGCCCAGGCGCTCCAGGCGGGTCTTGGACTGGTCGATCAGGTAGGTCGAGGCCCAGCCACCTTCCATCTGGCGCATTTCGCGGCGCAGCACTTCGTCTTCGGTCTTGGTGTTGCCGATAAAGTTGATCCGACGTACGTAGGCGCGCTTGCCCGGCTCGACGAAGAAGGTCACATCGACACTGTTGTCGCTCGGATTCGGACGCGGAATACCGGTCACGTTGGCGAAGGTGTAGCCCTCGTTACCCAAGCGCCGCGCAATCAGCTCTTCGGTGTTGGTCATGGTCTTGCGCGAGAAGATCTGACCCGGCTCGATCAGCATCAGCTCACGGATCTGGGCTTCAT
The DNA here is from genome assembly GCA_964461355.1 of uncultured Pseudomonadales bacterium. GTDB lineage: Bacteria > Pseudomonadota > Gammaproteobacteria > Pseudomonadales > CAYWUD01 > CAYWUD01. Next base: position 379 of record CAYWUD010000556.1, read on the forward strand.
CCACCACCAGCTCACCGGCCAGCTTGACCTCCTTGATGCTGTACTGCTGCCCTTCGTCCAGGTTGACGGTAATAAACACCTGGGAACGATCCGGGGTAATGGAAACCTGCGTCGACTGGATCGCAAAGTTGATGTAACCGCGATCGAGGTAATAGGAGCGCAGGCGCTCAAGGTCGCCGGAGAGTTTCTCGCGCGAATACTTGTCGTCTTTTGAATACCAGCTGCTCCAGCTGCTCGGCTGCAGTTCAAAGAGCTCCAGCAGCTCTTCGTTGCTGTAGAGGCTGTTGCCGACGATGTTGATGCCCTTGATCTCGGCCACCGCCCCTTCACGGATGCTGATGTCGACCTTCACCCGGTTACGCGGCTGCGGTACCACTTCGGCGGTAATCTTGGCGCCATAGCGGCCCTGGGCCACATACTGGCGCTCGAGTTCCTGACGCACGCCCTCAAGGGTTGCGCTCTGGAAGATCTCGCCTTCGGCAAGACCGGACAGGCGCAGACCGTTGAGCAGATCCTCGCTCTTGATCGACTTGTTGCCGGAGAGTTCGATCGCCGAGATCGCCGGACGTTCGACCACGTCGACAACCAGTACCGCGCCGTCACGACCGAGGCGGATATCCTGAAAATAACCGGTACGGAACAGGCGACGGGTCGCTTCGACCACCCCCGGCTCCTGCAGATCGTCACCGATATTGATCGGCAGCGCATTGAATACGGTTCCAGCGGACACCCGCTGCAGGCCGTTTACGCGAATATCTTCAACAACAAACGCCTGCGAGCAGGTCGACCAGACTGCGGCTGTGCACCCCAGTAACGGTAGTAAGTAGCGCTTCATGGAATCCGTTCTGTCCCGGAAGTGAAAATCTGTCTTCACCGAATGCAGGTGAAGCATCCCCAAATTGCATCAGCAGGCACGAACTGCGCGCCCGAATCTCTACTCCAGTGGCGGTCGCCTACAGTCGGGCAATATCGTTCCAGACCGCCAGCAACATCAGCGCCAGAATCAGGCTGAGCCCTATTCTGAAACCGATCTCCTGAATCTTTTCCGGTACCGGACGTCCGCGCACCGCTTCAAGCAGATAAAACAGCAGGTGTCCACCATCGAGCACCGGTATCGGCAGCAGGTTCAGGAC
>CAYWUD010000557.1:0-1506 GCA_964461355.1 uncultured Pseudomonadales bacterium
GTGTATCAGGAGGGCATATGGGGCCGTTATTAAAGGGCCGCGGGCTGCTTCTGCTCGCGGCCGCATCGGTAGTGATCGCGTTGTCGGGGATCTATCTGCTGCATCGCTATCCTCTTGTGCCCTGCGGGTGTTCCCCGCGTGGAGTGATCCTGCCGATGCAGCATGAAGGCGAGATTTAGAGCTCTCCTTTGGCCTTGCGGGCGGCCTGTCGCGCCTCGTAGGCGGCCAGCTGCTCTGCAGTGGCCTTGGGCTGATAATGCGCCTTCCATTCGCTGTAGGGCATGCCATAGATCCATTCGCGCGCCTCATCATCGGAGAGTTCGAGATCACGGGCATCGGCCTCGGCCTTGATCCATTTGGACAGGCAGTTTCGGCAGAAGCCGGCAAGGATCATCAGGTCGATGTTCTGTACATCGCGGTTGTTATCCAGGTGCTTGAGCAGACGACGAAACGCGGCAGCTTCAAGTTCGGTACGGGCTTGGGTATCCATGGGGTCTCCAGCTAGGCAAAACAAGGCATGCGCCATGATTCTACGAGGCGCCTGAATGCCTACATAGATAGAGTTTTCCGGGCTCTGAATCAAGTCCTGACGGGAAAAAAGCCCTGATAGCAGGTGTTACAGGCATGGAGAATCGCGCCAGAAGAAATCTTGTACGCGCGCAGATGCAGGACGCGGCACCCGATTCGTCAGTGTCCGGGCTCTGGTCTAAATTACTTATTGAGATAAAAAACCATAAATAAACGCTTTTTTCGCATTCAGGGTTTTTGACAGCGGCCACTCCATGACCGAATTCACGCGTACCTACAGCACCATCGATGCCGTACAACCGGCCACCGCGATCGATGAAACCGGCCAGTTGCAGTCATTGTCTATTGCCGGTGAACATCCGCTGACGCTGTATCTTAATAAACGTGAAATTGTCACCCTGATGACCCTCGGGCAGGATCCGGAAGCTCTGGTGCTGGGTTACCTGCGCAACCAGGGGCTGATCGAAAAACTGGCAGATGTTGAAGCGGTTCAGGTGGACTGGTCGGTCTCCGCTGCCGCCGTTGTCTGCAGGCAGCTGCCGGACCATCTGGAAGAAACCCTGAGCCACCGCACCGTAACCACCGGCTGCGGTCAGGGCACGGTGTTCGGCAATCAGCTGGAACGTCTCGATCGGATCAAGCTTGCAGAGACCCGGATAACCCAGAGCACGCTGTACAGTCTGTTGCACCGGCTGGCTACGACCAATACCGTATACCGCAATGCCGGCGCAGTGCACAGTTGCGCGCTCTGTAGCGGCGACCAGGTGCTGGCCGCTGTCGAGGATGTTGGTCGCCACAATGCCGTCGACACGTTGGCGGGGCAACAGTGGCTCAATGGGTTACCGTCCTCTGTACAGGTGTTTTACACCACCGGCCGCATCACCTCGGAGATGGTCATCAAGGTGGCACAGATGGGTGTTCCTATTCTGCTGTCACGCTCAGGCATCACCCAGATGGGGCTTGAGCTCGGGCAACGGC
>CAYWUD010000558.1:0-1494 GCA_964461355.1 uncultured Pseudomonadales bacterium
TAAACGTTACAACTTCATCTACATATATTGAGTCTCGACCATCTATAATATACTCTTCCTTAGGAAATTTATCCTGATTTAGCACGGTAACACCTATAGCTTTTGTAAGAGTAACTTGCTCACCATTATCATCAAATGTTGCTATAACGTTAGCAGACCCCTCTCCTTTGGCAGCAACTAGCCCTTCTTTGGTTACAGTAAGCACCTTTTCGTTATTGCTCTTCCAGCTGATAGACTTTGCAGAAGGAGACGAACCAATTTTTGCTTTTACCTCAAAGCTAGATATCTCACCTACATATAAAGAGTCCTCCCCCTTTATACTATAGCTACTTTTTACCATTTGATTACAGCTTGCACTTATAAGTGTTATCATAAAAACACTAAGCAATATAGTAAATTTTTTCATACTCCCCCCTTCTCTTCATACCTTAGTATACTACATCTATCATGATGTACAAATAACATTTTAGCTAAAATTTATAAAAATATCAAAAAATGAGCTAAAACTCAATAACCTAGTTACCTAAAAACAAAATTTTAGATATCTGAGCGAATTTTGTTAGGTTTCAGAAAACAGACTGAACAGGAAGAGAATTCCCCCGCAGTAGGAAAAAAGAAAATTATAGCTCATGGAGCCCCTTCAAAAAAAGAGATCCATGAGCCAACCAGTAGTCTATTAAGGATGACTAATACCACAGTCACTGGTACACCCTAGAGGGTGATACGCTATATCAAAGTTGGTGCCGGAAAACATCGAAGTCCATCCTCCAATTCTATCAGAACCATAGCCATCACTTATCCTCTTCATCTCCCAGCTACTTAAATCGCCACTTAAGGACAAAACACCCTGAAACATAGAAGTAAAAGTAGTATATGGACTTGGATTCCAAGTATCTAAACCCTTACCAGTAAACTGCGGAACACCGTCCTGAGAATAATATAAAAACATATTATCCATACTCATAACACTACTTACATCCCACCCAGCCAGACTTCCATCAAAGCTAGTTGTATTAACAAACATCTCTCTCATACTCACAACACTGCTTACATCCCACTGATCTAAGTCGCTATTAAAGCTTTCAGCATCAAGGAACATCGTATCCATATACATAACATTACTCACATCCCACCCATTCAGGTCACGATCAAAGCCCTTAAGGCTGGAAAACATACCGACCATAGAAGTCACATTACTCATATCCCAATGACCCACATTCGGGTTGAAGAGTGAGTCTTCATTTCCCTTCGAAAAGAAGTAAGGCAAGTCACCTTCTAAGTATGGTGTATCTGTGGCAGAAAAGGCCTCTCCAGAATACAGGTAGAACGGTCCACTAAGATAAGTTGGGTCTGCCTGACCAGAAGTAATACCTATAAATGCAGCATTTCCCCATTGCTTAACATCGATCCAAGGGGCTTCCCCATCATTATAACGTTGTGACCCTGATATAATAAGTTGTACAATATCACCAGAGATTGATATGAGAACCGTCC
>CAYWUD010000559.1:0-1488 GCA_964461355.1 uncultured Pseudomonadales bacterium
GTTTCTCCCTCGACAAGTCGGCCGATATGGTGCACTGGTTCGATGCCGACGGCGCCATCATCTATGCCAACGATGCCACCTGCAAGGCGCTGGGCTACAGCCATGAAGAGCTGGCGCGCGAGACGATCTTTGCCATCAATCCGCTGGCCACGCCCGAGACCTGGCCGCGCTTCTGGGATCAGCTCAAGCGCACGCGGGTGCAGACGTTCGAGGCCGAGCGGCAGACCAAGGACGGCCGTCTGTTCCCGGTAGAAGTGACCTGTACCTATATGGAGTACGACGGCGAAGGTTTCATGTTCGCTTCGGCGCGGAATATTACCGACCGCAAGCAGGCCGAAGAAGCACTGCGCTCGGCCAAGGTAACCGCCGACAAGGCCAACCAGGCGAAGAGCGATTTTCTGGCCAACATGAGCCACGAGATCCGTACGCCGATGAACGCGATCATCGGCATGAGTCATCTGGCTCTGCAGACCGATCTTAACGACAAGCAGTATGACTATGTCAGCAAGATCAAGCATTCAGCCCATGCGCTGCTCGGCATCATCAATGACATCCTCGATTTCTCCAAGATCGAGGCGGGCAAGATGCACATGGAGAAGATCCCCTTCAGCCTGGATGACGTGATCGACAACCTCTCCAATCTGGTGGCGATCAAGGCCGAAGAGAAGGCGATCGATATTGCCTATCGGATTGCGCCGGAAACCTCGCGCCAGCTCGTGGGCGATCCCCTGCGGCTTGGCCAGATTCTGATCAACCTGACCTATAACGCGGTGAAGTTTACCGATCATGGCGAGGTGGTGGTCGAGGTCAGCCCGGTCCGCGAGACCGAAGAGCAGGTCTGGCTGCGTTTTGATGTGCGCGATACCGGTATCGGCATCAAGGAGGAAAAGATCGCCCAGCTGTTCCAGTCGTTCTCGCAGGTCGATACCTCGAGTACGCGCAAGTTCGGCGGTACCGGTCTGGGGCTGGCGATCTGTCGTCGTCTGGTGACCATGATGGGGGGCGATATCCATGTGCAGTCGATCCCCGGAGAGGGCAGTACCTTCAGTTTTACCGTGTGCCTGGGGCGTCAGCAGGAAGAGATCGAGCCGGGCGTCGAGTTCAGCCTGCGCGGGCTCAAGGTGCTGGTGGTCGATGACAACGCCACCTCGCGCTCGATCCACTCCGAGCTGCTTGAGTCCTTCGGCTTCCGCTCGCTGGAGGCGGGCTCGGCGCGGGATGCCTATGCGATCCTGAAGGAGCAGAACATCACCGACAGCGATCCGGTCGAGCTGGTGCTGATGGACTGGCGCATGCCCGATACCGACGGTATCCATGCTTCCGAAACCATCCGTGCGATGCATGAGCTGCAGCATATTCCCGACATCATCATGGTTTCGGCCTATGGCCGCGAAGAGATCATGCGCCAGGCGCAGAGCGTGGTGGATGCGTTCCTGATCAAGCCGGTCAGCCCGGCCGTGTTGCTCGAGACCATCTCCCGTGTCTGCG
>CAYWUD010000560.1:0-1488 GCA_964461355.1 uncultured Pseudomonadales bacterium
CACCGAATTCGAGTTCGGCGCCTGCTCGCAGATGAAACTACGCAATTCACTGACAGCGGAAACCTGCCTGGACGGCGGCGCCAGCCTGGAGCTGGACGCCGACTATGATCTGCAGGGGCTGGAACTGAAAATGCACTGGCGCTTCTAGCACTCAGTTCTGCGGCCAGGGCTCTTCGTAGGTGATGTCACTGAGTTCGATCAGATGTTCCTCCCAGTCCTCTTCCGGCACACAGTCATCGGGAATCACCTTGCCGCGAACCGAAATCCCGGCCCGATGGACCGATTCGGGATCGCCGGAGATCAGCGGATGCCAGTCCGGCAGATCCTGCCCTTCGGCCACCAGACGGTAGGCGCAGGTTTCCGGCAGCCAGTGAAACTCGGGAATATGCTCGGGCTTTAGCCAGACGCAGGTCGGCACCAGCGTATTGCGCTCTCGATACACCGTACAGCGGCAGGCGCCTTCGTCCAGATAGTGGCAGACCAGTTCGGTATAGAACACCTCACCGCTCTCTTCATCTTCAAGCTTTTGCAGACAGCAGCGGGCACAGCCGTCACAGAGTGACTCCCACTGGGACGGGCTCATCTGATCGAGGGGGATCTGCTGCCAAAAGGGGGTGCTCATTACGCATACCTGAAAATAAAAAGGGCGATTCTAGCCGTTGCCGACCGGAATCGCCCTGAGTAGTTTCCGTGATGGCTCAGACCGGATCGTTGAAACCGAGAAACTCTTCGGGCCACTCGATCAGATACTCTTCCTTCGCCGGCGGCATCTGCAGATGAAACCCCTGACTGCGCAGATTGGCCATCACCTGCACCACGTCCTCACGCGCCAGGGTTCGCTCGGGACTCAGAATGAGATCCATCACATGGGTCGGTTTGCCGAACGCCTCGCGCAGCGCATCCGGTGCGGCCTCAAAACCCTTGGCACGCTCGACATACAGGTACATTTCGTCGCGCTTGCTGCTCTTGAATACCGAGACCAGTAGTTTTTCCATCGCTCCCACCTTATTCGTCTGTCGCACTGCTGCTGTTCAAACGTACCAGCAGACCGGGCAGCAACTGCTGGCGTCGCCACCCCTGAATCTGTTCCGGACAGCGGAACTGTCCCTCCTCGAGCCGCGTCCGCATCAGGGCATGGAGCAGCGGCTTTCTCAGCAGAATTTCCACGGCGATGCCCTGCTCGGCCGCAAAGGCGGCCAGATAATCCTTGCACTGACGCATCCAGGGCTTGGTATCCGGTGGCAACGGCTGCGCCAACCGGGCAGGCCAGGCCGATTCCGGCAACGCCTGTCCGGTCTTTATCAGATCGAGCACGACCTGTCCGCGCTGGCGAATCCAGTTCGGTTTCAGCGCCCGGTTACGCCCCAGCTCTGCCAGAGTGCGCGGCTGAAAAGCGGCCAGTTCCCAGAGCGCTGCCGCCGGCAGAATCCGGTTACGCGGTCGATCCTGCGCCTTGGCTTCGCGCTCGCGCCAGTCACACAGACACTG
>CAYWUD010000561.1:0-1484 GCA_964461355.1 uncultured Pseudomonadales bacterium
ATTATAGGGCTCACAAAAATCTGTGGGTAACTAGTTTTTTCTCATGTTTTTCATATGATTAGGATAGTCAAAAGCACATGACTTTCCCGTCGCTATGCTTGGCATAGCATGCGCATGATCTGTGGATAGGTAGTTCCTTTTTCCACAAGCCAGCTCGAGCTGTTTTTATTCATACGCTTATCAGCAGCGATCCCGCACACTTGTGCCCACACGCCATAGCGACAGATAACCGAGCAGATCCCTTGTACTGCGGGCATTTCAGCCGTTTTCAGAAATCACGCCTATCAGCCGTTGTGGATAACAATCCGCGCTACCGGCATAAAAAAACCGCCGCAGGCTATGTGCTCTGCGGCGGTCTGTACTGAACGATCAGCGCGGCGGTGCTATTTGCCGATACAGAATGAACTGAAGATCTGCCCCAGCAGGTCATCGGGTGTAACCTCGCCGGTAATCTCGCCGAGTGCGTTCTGCGCCATCCGCAGATCCTCGGCCAGCAGCTCACCGGCCCCCATGCCCAGCAACTGGGCATGACCGTTATCGAGAAACGCCTGCGCCTGCTCGAGTGCTTCGATATGACGGCGACGCGCACTGAAGCCGCCTTCGGTAGTACCACTGAAGCCGATGCAGTTTTTCAGATGATCACGCAGGGCATCGATCCCCTGTTCCGCCTTGGCCGAAATGGAGATGACCGGGCAACTGCCCTGACGCAGCCCTGAAGCTTCCCCGGTCAGATCGACCTTGTTGCGCACTACGGTGACACGATCCAGCGTCGGCAGCCGATCGACAAATTCCGGCCAGATTTCGTGGGGGTCGATGCTGTCCGTGGTCTTGCCATCGACCATCAGCAGCACCCGATCCGCTGCGGAAATATCGGCGAAGGCACGATCGACACCGATCTGCTCCACACGATCCTCGCTTTCGCGAAGACCCGCCGTATCGATGATATGCAGCGGCATACCGTCGATATGGATATGCTCGCGCAACACGTCCCGGGTGGTTCCGGCAATATCGGTCACAATGGCCGATTCGCGCCCGGCCAGGGCATTCAGCAGGCTCGATTTTCCGGCATTCGGGCGCCCGGCAATAACCACCTTCATACCGTCACGCAGGAGACTGCCCTGATTGGCCTCTTTGAACACGGCGGCCAGGTGCGCCTGCACCGCTTCAAGATCGGCCTGAACCTTGCCGTCGGCGAGAAAATCGATCTCCTCTTCGGGAAAATCGATCGCCGCTTCGACGTAAATCCGAAGCCGCGTCAACGATTCCACCAGCGCGTGCACGCGCCGGGAAAACGCCCCCTGCAGCGAGCGCATTGCCGAACGAGCTGCCTGTTCGGAAGCGCTGTCGATCAGATCGGCAATCGCTTCGGCCTGGGCCAGGTCGAGTTTGTCGTTCAGGAAGGCACGCTCGGAAAACTCGCCCGGGCGGGCATGACGGACCCCCAGACTCAGTACCCGACGCAGCAGCAGATCCAGAATGACCGG
>CAYWUD010000562.1:0-1478 GCA_964461355.1 uncultured Pseudomonadales bacterium
AGCGGCGCTGCGTTCAACGTGGGGCGCATTCTACTCAGCTGCGCTGCGCTGTCAAATGCTATTTCCCGGCGCCGTAGAGACAAGGATATCGCGCGCGCAGTTTTTCGCCAGAGCGCACTAAGATCGTTTCGCTATCAGCAATTTCATAAAACTCGAGTGGTATGCGCGATATCCGAGCAAGAGTAACACCAGCGCGCTGTATACAAGCGGGCGCTCCAGATCCGAGCGCACCTGCAGGACAAAATGCGCACAGACGAGCAGAGCAGCGAGGTATACCAGCCTGTGCAGACGCTTCCAGTTGTGCCGCAAGCGTCTGATCGCCCAGTCGTTTGAGGTAATCCCCATCACCAGCAAAATTGCCAAGGCGATCATGCCCAGCAGGATAAAGGGCCGCTCGATGACCTCTTCAGGTAACTGCTGCCACCTCATCCCAAGGGAAAACATCAGATAGGCCGTAACGTGCAGAACCGCATACGCAAGACACAGCAATCCCACTCCGCGCCGGTAGGAAACCAGCGCTCCATAGCCAGTGATGCGACGCAGCGGCGTGATCGCAAGCGTGGCACAGAGAAACTGAAGGCTGGTCAGCCCCAGAAAACGGATCAGTACCTGCCCAGGATCTGGCCCCAACCCCTCTACTGAAAGAGCTCTGACCCCAAGGGGCAGCAGGGGTAACATGGCAAAAAGAGCCAGGAGCAACCAACGAAGATGCGGTGCCGTCATCAGAAATACCGCTCCAGATCCATCCCCCGATAAAGCCCGGCCACCTCTTCGGCATAGCCATTGAACGGCTCTGTCGGTATGCGATTCGACGACCACAGCGAGCCCGGCAAGCGGCGCTCGTATTTCTGACTCCAGCGCGGATGATCAACAGCCGGATTTACATTGGCATAAAAGCCATATTCGTCGGGAGCCAGCTGCGACCAGGTCGTAATCGGCTGCTGGCGAGTAAAGCGCATCGCCACGATCGACTTGATACTCTTGAAGCCATATTTCCAAGGCACCACCAACCGCACCGGCGCCCCGTTCTGGTTGGGCAAAGGCTGGCCGTACAGCCCCACCGCCAGCAGCGTCAGAGGATGCATCGCTTCATCCAGACGCAGCCCTTCACGGTACGGCCAGTCAATGGTGCTGAACAGGCTTCGCTGTCCGATCATCTGGTCAGGATCATGCAGAGTGGTAAATTCGACGAACCTTGCCATACCGGTCGGCTGCAGCCTATCGATCAAGGCTGCCAAAGGCACACCGATCCAGGGAATCACCATCGACCAGGCTTCGACACAGCGCAGGCGGTAAATACGTTCCCGCAAGGGCAGCGCACGTAACAACGCTTCAAGATCATAGCTGCCAGGCTTTGCGACCTCTCCCGTCACCTCGATACGCCAGGGATCCGTTTGAAAGCTCTGGCTGTTGCGAGCAGGGTCGCTCTTGTCACTGCCGAACTCGTAAAAATTGTTGTATCGCACAACATCCTGCAG